>DATNQE010000319.1:0-2800 GCA_036702895.1 Trichocoleus sp.
TGGGGGGTGGGGGTAAGCGCCCCTAGATGGAGGCGCAACCCCCCCACCCCGTCCTATCGATCTTGGCAACGGCGATCTATCAAAGGGGTCCTGGCAGAGGTTTGATCAAGGTTTTTGAGATGAGCAGGTCAGCACCGTTGCCTTAGAGAATTGTTGAGAGATTGCTTGAAGGCGGGCAGGATTTGAACGGCCATAAGTACTTAGGGCCTTCACCTCAGCTGGATCAGGCGGCGTTTCTAGCACTTCTTCTCCCAAGTCATTGAGCAAAATGACCTGCTCAATGCGCAACTGCCGGGCTTGAGCTTGGTCGTACAGGTCGGAGTAGGACTGGGCAACCTGCTGCCATTGATTGGGTTCGCAGTAGCTGCGATCGATCACAACTACAGTGGTAGGGCCTTGCAGCCCTTGCCTTAGGCCAAAGCCGAGCCCAATAAAAGCTAGCCAGCCCAGTCCCAAAATTCGCACCAATCGTTTATTTGGGGAACGCATAGTCACAATTTACTTGACCCACGCCTCCTAGAGGTTCACCTGGAATAGGTCTTTGAACAAACTCTGCACATTGTCAGGGTTGCCCTGCTTAACGGTGGATTCGCGCAGATTTGCGATCGCTTCTAGTTCGCCCTGGTTAACCTCTCCATAGGCAATGGGGTAGAAGCGCACATCACTGTAGGCCATAATGTCCCGCACGGCATCAAACCGATTGCCCTTATTAACTTCGCCATCGCTCAGCAACAGCAGATAGAAGCGGCCATTGGGGTCTGCCTTTTGCTTTTCTAGTAGATCGGCCAAGGCCACCATCGTGCCGTCGTACATGGCGGTGCCACCGTCGGCCTGTAGTTGATCCAATGTTGCTAGCAGCCGCTGATGCTGAGTTTGGTCAAAGGGTGCTAGCGGTAGCCGCCGCATGGGTTGATCAGAGAACGTCACCAGACCAACGTAGTTACCTGCGTTGATTTGGCCCGCCGCAATCCTCAAACCATCCTGCACAGCCTTCAAAGGTTCACCATCCATTGAGCCGCTGGTGTCAATGACCAATTCCATGTAGACCGTGCGGCCCGTGTCTTTGCGCTGTTTCCAGTTGGACTGCGCTGCTAGTAAGACCTCCCCCGAAGGGATAGGAGGCGCGTTACCTTGCTTGAGGTAGTCAGTCTCAACAAAGCCCTGCTGCTGAGCCAAGGTTTTCATTTCAGGCGACTGAGCAAATTGGGCAAAGCGCTTGAGCGCTTCCTGCTCCGGGGCAGAGTTCCAGTCGAAGCCGACTAACGGATTGTTGTGGGGAATGCCAAAGGGCACAAACTCGGTGTTTTCAAAGCCAGGAACCTGCTTCAGCGCTAGGTAGTTCTGGTACTCCAGCGGAAACGCCTGCAGCTTACTTTGGTCACGCAGGAACAGCTCCTGCAGATCCAAGGTGGTGGGCGTCGTAATTAGCACTTGCTTTTGGAACTGCTCAAATACCGAGTTAACCTGGGGGGTTTGCAGCTCGGCCACCGTTAATTGACCGCCATTCTGCTGATGTCCGGCGGCTCGCCAGTACAGCGTGTAGAGCAGGTTTAATGCGGTGGAGCTGGCGTAAGGATTGGGATAGGCCACCGTGATTTTGCCGGAAGCAATGGCATTGAGCAACTGCTCAAAGTCTACTTGTCCCCCTCCGGCCAAGGAATCGTACACCTCCTTGGGCAGAACCCATCCGGCAGTATTCGGCACCAGTCGTGGGGCAATGGAAACGGTTTTGACGCCTCCACTTTGGATCATGGCTGTCCAGAGGTCGTTGGACGGGCTGAATCCTTGGGGTTTGACAACGCCTGCTTCCAAAAGCCTAGCAGCTGTACCAGAGGCGATCTTGCGGATGCCGACCTGGATTACCTGGCCTGAGGGCAGCTTTTCTTGGCGGGCGTTGAACGCGTCGGCGACCTCTACCAGCCAACGCTCGTTCTGGCGATCAACGTTGGATTTCTCGGTAGAGCTAAAGATTTCCAAATAGACTTCATTGCCGCTGTCGGGTTGAGCACTGTACAGCGGAAAATCCTCTAACTTTGGCAGAGGCTCTTCAACTCGGTCCACTGTGTAGCGGGCGGCTGCTTCGTCAGATACGACTTCTGTGGCAACAGAAATTTTGGGGAGAATGCTCTGCTCCAAGGCTGACCGGGCTGTTTCCAAGGAGTCTACTTTGGGTCCCACAGCAGACAGGCAGCCGCCTAGCGCAGCGATCGCAATTCCAACTAAAAAAACAATAAAGAAACGAAGGGGTCGATGGATCAATAAACGATTCATAGCGGAAGGGGAGGGTCAACCGTTTTCGGTAGGGGATTCAAGAATTTGTTTATTAGCTGCTACCAGGGTTTGCAGTCGTTCTGGTAGCAGCTGTGTTTCAGGAGCTCCTGGATCGAGGCTGGAAAGGGCAATTTGATCCTGCAGCTGCTGCAGCTGGGCGTGGGTTTCCTGTATGCGATCGCAACTGGCCTGCAAACGCTGCTGCGCCATCTGACGGTACGCAGGCGTTTGAATTTGGTCGATCACCTGGAGGGCTTCTGCCACCTGCCGAGTAAGATCGACGACCGTTAGCAACGCCTCTAGCAGCTCGACCTGAAGTAAGGGGTCGCGTTGGTAGATGTTGGCCGCAAACTGGTGAGACTCAGTTGCCCAAGTGCGAGCGCGCTGCCAGGTGGAGTTGCTGAGGGCGGGCACCTTACTTTCTGAAGCCTGGATCTGCTGCTGAAATGCGATCGCATTGAGCAAATCATCAGCTTCGGCTTGAGTCAGCGACTGCTCTCGAAAGCCTGCTGCCCAGCTCCCAATCATC
>DATNQE010000343.1:0-3665 GCA_036702895.1 Trichocoleus sp.
CGCCGATCTGCCCCCCTTCCGTTTCGACCCATTCAGCCAGACGCGAGAACAGCGCCGGGGTGCGGTCGTACGGCCCCCGGTAGATCAGCGATCCGGCCCGGCTCAATGCTCAGCACTTCACTAAAGTCTGCGATCGCGCCCGGCTGGTCGCGCAGGTCGTAGCGGGTCGTGCCCCGGTTGAAAAACGCGGCGGCATCGTCTGGAGCAATCACCGGATTGTCAAACCGATTGGCCAACGCCTGGATCACGTCAGGATCAGTGGTCTGCAGCTTGAGATTGAGGGTCGGAAAGACGCTGTTTTGAGCCTGTAGCCCCTGCACCCCTAAAATAGCCAGTGTGCGATCGCACACTAAAAAGCTCTCATCCGTACCTAAAATCTTGAAGCGAAAGCGATCGGGGTAGCTTTGGCGCAGCGGCATTAGGCGATTAAGCGCCGTTTTTAGAGTCCTTAGCTGAGCCGACTCGGTACCCCAGCGGAGGCTAATAGCCCGCACCAACCGCCCCTCCTGACGGTTGCCCCGGTGGCACCAGCCAATCTCTAGCTGGCACTGCCGCGCTAGTACCTGGCGGAAGCGATACACCAGCGCGTCGTCAAGCTCAATGTCGTCGGCCCAGGGCCATACCAGCACCAGGCGGTGATGAGCCCAGTCTAAAGCCGATTCCAGCGCTCGCAGGCTGGCGCTGCGGCTGGGCTGCCCTGATGTGCCCGTTCCCGGAAAATCTACAATCCACTGGCTCTGAGTCGACTCTGCGGTAGCCAAAGGCGGCTCTTGGGTAACCAGCGCCTGCAGTTTTTCCTCCGTCCAGCTCAGGCGGCTAGCGATCTGGTTGATGATCTCCTGTAGGGGAATAACCTTGCTAGGGTTGATCAGATCAACCTGCTGCACCAGCTGCTGCTGCTGCGCCTGCAGCTGCCCCGTCAGCGTTTCTAGATGGTTCAGCTGCTGCTGCCAGGCCGCTGTAAACGCGGCCGCGACCCGCTCAACCTCCGCCTGCACCTGAGCAGGTCCAAGCCCCCGAGGCATCTCCTGCTCAAGCCGCTCTAGCGTGCTCGACAGGCGATCCATTTCTGCTTCTAAAGATGCTGCTACAAATGTGACTTGAGTGGGCTCCTTCAGCGCAGCCGCTTGCCCAGACTGAGGCCCACGAATAGTTTTGAGGGCGTGCTGCAAGGTTATCTGCTGCTGGCTAAGCTCCTGCAGCCGGGTCACTAGATTGTCAAACTCATGCCGAGGCACTAGACCCGCTACCGCCTTAATCAGCTCCTGCACTTCCTCCTTGAGGTGCTGCGGGTCAAGGGCAACCGGCAGCTGTCGCAGCCGTCGATCGAAGTGGTGAATCGTGTCGTGCAAGTGGGACACAGTGGTTTTGGTTTCGCTGCCCAAGGTTTCCAGCGTCACCCGCATCTGCATGACTTCAGTCTTGAGAGTCGAGATTTGCGTCTCTGCCGCCTCCACTCGGGGCAGCGTCGACAAACGCTGAATGTAGGAGGTCAAATTTTCCAGGGCCGCGGTTAGATAAACATATTGATCCTGCAGCTGGCAAATATCCTGGTTGATCTGGCTCAGGTCCGGCATTTCTAAGGATGTGAGGCGCTGGTCAACCTCACGGCGCAGCGCCTGCAGCTCTTTTGAATAACGAATAAAAGAGCGATCGTTGCGATCCATAACCGATCGCTGAAAGTTGGTCAACGCCTCTGGCGATGGCAGAGCGCTGACGTGCTTGCCCAAACCAATCAGCTTCTGGGAAATCAACCGGTTTTGCTTTGCAAGGGTTTCGTCAGCCCTGCTCAGCCGCTGCTCCAAGCGGTTGCGGCTAAGGAGCCCTAATGCCACGACGGCGGTCAATGGAGCCGACGCAAAGGCAATGTTTTGCGTCGCAACCGACGCAATCGTGCCCGCACCTGATCCTGCTAAAAGGGAATATTCGGCGAGCTTAAGCCAATATTGATCTTTCACAGTGCTTTAACACCCCTGATGGAATTGAGATGGAATTGGGGGCAAGGGTGGGGGGCAACAACGGCTTACCATTCCAGTTTTCAATAGCTTTTGGGCCAGATCAGGAAATTTCCTGACGGTAGTCTGGGCGATAGTCTGGCGCTTAAAAAAACTCAGCTTAGCTCTGTGGTTTCTGTAACTTGTTTTCTGTATCTCTTGTTTTCTGTAGCTATAGGGAACTCACCAGAGAACTCACAGAGCCACCGGCAGCCGCTTCACGGGCACTACAAAGGAACTTCCTCAATCTCTGCTAACGACAGCAGTTGAGTCAGCCCCTGACCAGACTCCAAGCGATCGCAAGGCACTACAAAGGAGCAGCGATCGCACGTTCCTTCAGCCAAACTGACCTGGGGAAACTCTCCGCTAGTCTGGTAGCGCGTCAGCGCTGTCGTCAGTCTCTCTAGGTCCTGTCGGGTGCGCTCGTGTTTTTGGGTCGAGTAGGTGATCTTTACCTCCTGCGGAGCCAGTTCTCCCGTCTGAGGATCGCGCTGGCGCACAAACCAGTAGCTCATGGCCACCTGTTCCGGGGCCAAATCGGTCGTTTCCACCAGCAGGTAGAGATAGAGTCGGGTTTGCCAGTCTCGCTCTAGGCGGTTGCGATCGCGCGCCTGCAAGTACGTCTTCCAATCCACAATCAGGCCTGAGCCGGGCGAAAGAATCATTAAGTCGTAGATTGCCGTCAAGCTATAGCCGTTAAAGGCTAGCGACCGGCGGTGCTCACTTTGACGAAACTGCCCTAACTCAGGACGAAACAGCCCTGGCGCAGCGGCCACCAGCGCATGGACGCAGTCCCGAAGTCCCACATCCATAGGATCTACCGGAGCGGGGGAGTCAGGCAGCACCGGCAGGCCGAGTTCTCGCTGCTGCATCAGCAGGTGAAAACGGTTGCCCCACAGCTGACTGGTTAGCAAATCTGGAGTAGGAGGTCCCGAGAGCCCCTCCAAATAAACCTGCCGAAACTTGCGCGGACACTCCTCTAACAGGCTCAAATGCCCCTGAGTTAGGTTTACCAACATAGCCGCCAGTCTCCTTTAAACTGCCAGCGAATTAACTGCCAGCTGAGCACTACAGGGCATCATCCCGAGCCCTTGAAATCTTCAACAGCCCTAATAATCACTATATCCAAGCCAGATTGTCTCTATGGCAGCCTTTTTAAGCTGAACTGCAGACATCCATTGGGAAAAGGCACAGAGCTAATGCCTCACTAAACTCTGTCATTTCAACAGAAGGATGGTGCATATACTGGCTGCTTCATAGCGCTACTGTTGCCAGTTATTAACAATCCTTCTAAGCAGTTTACGTAAAGACAAGTATTTAATACGGCCTTCCAATCCCTGCAACCTCAGTGAATCAGCGAAGGTTTAATAGATCGGCAACTCTACGGACTACTAATCCTAAAACAAGGAAAAGTTCCTCTATCTAATAGCTTAAAGATAGCCTGCAAAACCATTAAGATAACCTCGACCAGAGCCGATCCCCAAAAGTAAACTTTATTTTCAGGTGTTATGTTCCTCGGCTCTCGGGAGTATATTAAGGATGTAGCCGAAAGGCTGCCCTGGCAGATAGAACAGCCAATTGAAAACACTGCGAGAGGTGAAACTCTGTTGAAGTTCAATCTGTCTCGTTTAATCGAAAGCACCCAAATTTGCAGTCTATACTTCCTATTCT
>DATNQE010000344.1:0-4925 GCA_036702895.1 Trichocoleus sp.
CAGCCAGCCGCGAGACGTGCGCCACGACCTGCAGGCTGCCGATGGCGGCGACGGTGGCGACGGCGGGCGAGGCGGCAACGGCGGCAACGGCGGCGATGTGTTGGTGTACTACACTGACCCAACCGCGCTGCGGCAGATTTCTGTCAACGCTCAGGGAGGCCGGGGCGGGCGAGGCGGTAGCGGCGGTCCGGGAGCGTTGGGCTGCAGCTGCGATCGCAGAGACTGGACCCTGCAAACCTGCTCTGGAACCCCCGGAGCGCCAGACTATAGCTGCCGCGACGAGCGCTTTGTCTGCCGTGACGGCCGCTACGGCAGTAACGGCGGCTTTGGCGCTGACGGGCAGGCTGGGCGTTCAGGCCAACTGCGGCTGGTCAATCAGCTAGACCCCCTGCCGCCGGAAACACCTGAGATCACTCTTCCCCTAGGCGATTTGGTGCGTCAACCTGTAACGCTCTCCAAAAACCTGTGGGACGAAAGAACGGGAGCTAGCGCTCTTCTAGCCCCGGGTTCGACTGTCGCCGACACCTACTTGGCCTATCGGGGCCGGGTCGAGGGTCAGGTGCAGGTAGTCTGGCAGGCCCCCCGTGCGATCGCAGAGTTTGCCAGCGCCGGAGTGCGTGCTCAGATTGACGATGCCGGAACGCCAGGGCTGAGTTTTGCAGAAGAGGTCTGGATTGCTGGGGAAAGCAGCCGCAGCGAGGCGCTGACAACCTTTACGGTGACTGGGGCCGTGCGAGCCAGCAATGCCACTCGGCTAGCCTGGGGCACCTCCCAGGGCCGGGGCCGAGACCTGGCAATGAGCGTCGTCGATCTGGGCCGAGAGTCGGGCAATCTCAACACGCGCTTTCGCATTACTTTGAGAACCACCAGCGACGACCCCAGAGACACCCCATCGCCGCGCTACAGCGTGCGCTATGACGACTGGGTGCCGGAGGAGTTGATTAGCCGCGACGGCGATCGCTTTGTCATTGCTGTAGGCCGTCTGCCCGTTAGTCAGCAGACGTTTCGCAGCGGTACCCTGGCTCAAATTGAGCTGCGGGCAGTGCGATCGCTCGGGTCAAACTCTGCAGAGCAGGGGCTGAGTTGGCAGGGGCAGCTTTAGACGAAGGCAGAGGGCAGGCGGCAGAGGGCAGAAGGAGATCGAGTATTTTTGGGAGGCTTAGGGACTCAAGCGTGACGGGTTAATTGCTGCCCCGCTCCTCTCTCCTCCCTCCTCTCTCCTCCCTTCCTCAGGCCCCTCCTAACACTCTGACCTGATACTCCGACTCAGTCATCAAATCAGCCGTGCTCTCCACCCGGTCAAGGAAGACTTTGCCCTCCAGGTGGTCGTACTCGTGCTGCAAAATGCGAGCCACAAAGCCGCTCCAGACCACCCGCTGCACCGCCCCAGTGCGGTCCTGATATTCCACCTCCACCTCCCGGTAGCGCGGCACCAAGCCTCGAATGCCTGGCACGCTGAGGCACCCCTCCCAGCCTTTCTTGGTTTCCGCTGAGTGGCTCAGAATACGTGGATTAATCAGGGTCATCGGCTCCATCGTAGGCGCATCGGGATAGCGGGGATTGGGCCGCGAAGCCACAATCAGCAGTCGCGATGGCTGGGCCACCTGGGGAGCCGCTAAGCCCACACCGTTGGACTCGCGGCAGGTCAACAGCAGGTCGTCGATCAGCTGCTGAACGGTAGGGGAGGTAATATCCTCCACAGGCGCTGCCGTCTGCCGCAAAACCGGATTGCCGAGCTGAATAATAGGGCGTTGGGACATAACTAGAGCTGGGAAGGGGTGGGCAGTGGAAGAACCTACTTCCCAGTCTAAACCCGCGCCTTAGCGGCGGGCTTGCGTGTGGAGAGAGGCAGTCGTAACGCTCAAAGATACCGATTGACCGCCACGATTGACCACAACCGCCATTGCCTGGCCAACAGTGCTGCCCTCCACAATGGTCTGCACCGCTTCTGCGGTAGTCACCGACTGGCCGCCGAGCTGCTGAATCACGTCCCCCAGACGAATTCCAGCGCGGGCGGCGGGCGAGTTGGGCAGCACGCCCAGCACCACAACCCCCTGGTCAGCCTGAATGCGAATATTGCTTCTGCGATCGCTATTGAGTACCGACCGCAGTTCAGGCGTGAGGGTACGCATCTGTAGACCCAGGTAAGGATGCTCAGCGTAGCCCTTGGCAATCAGCTCGTCAGCGATTTGTCGAGCGGTATCAATGGGAATGGCAAACCCCAGCCCCTGCGCCCCGCCAATGATGGCCGTGTTCATACCGACGACTTCTCCCCGCTCGTTGAGCAGGGGCCCGCCGGAGTTGCCGAGGTTAATCGCCGCATCGGTTTGAATAAAGCTGACTCGCTTGTCGGGCACTCGAATCTGGGCGCTGCTGCGGCCCGTGGCGCTGATGATGCCGGCAGTGACAGTGTTATCAAGGCCCAAAGGGTTACCGATGGCGATGGCCCACTCCCCAGGACGCAGGCTCTCCGAGCTGCCTAGCGGTACTGTCGGTAGACCCGAGGCCTCTACCCGAATCACGGCTACGTCTGTAACCGAGTCTTCCCCCACCACTTGGCCGCGAAACTCCCGGCCATCCCGGAGCGTGACAATGACCTGGTCAGCCCCTTCTACCACATGGGCGTTGGTCAAGATTACGCCATCGCCGCTGATGATAAAGCCCGAACCAGTACCGCGCTCTACGCGGGTGGCTGGCGGCCCGGCCATGCCAAAGTCCCCAAAGAACTCCCGAAAGAAGGGCTCGTTAAAAATGCTGGGCACCGGCTGCACCACGGTTCGCGCGGCATCAATGCGAACAACAGCGGGGCCCACGCGATCGACGGCATCGGCAATGAAGTTGCTGGACTGCCCCGTTAGCAGCCGCCCTGTTCCCTGGCTCAACAGGATAGGTTCAGCCGTAGTGGCGCTGGCAGGGTGCTGATGACCGATCGCAACAGTCGCTGCACTGACCAGAGCTAGAGCAGCGCAGGCCAGCCGCTGCCGAACGGCAACAAATTTAGGGTTGTAGACTCGGTGTGACATCGAAAAACGGATCCTCAACTCCAGGATTTAGAAGCTATAAAGTGTGAGCACGTAAATTTGCTGGCGTCTCCGCTAGCAGCCCTCTAGAGACAGGGAACTGTGGTGCAATCTAAATTTGTTCGATGCGCCTGTTTAATACTATGGAGTTCTAGGGCTCGCCTTTAGCCCATAACGCTGCGGCTGCCGAACTGTTCAAGCAGGAGCACATCCGCCAGGAGAAACATTTCCCTTTCCCTGTTCCTGACCGTAAGATGACGGTGGGTGTTCCAGCGAAGCCGAAATTGGCACAGCAAAATTGGTACAGCTAGAGGATCCTAGCGATTTCCTCCAGCAAATCGTCACATCGGATTCTATTCAGGGTGGCATCGCAGAGCATTACGGTAGATCGTCTAAAGAGGCATCGCTTCAAAGACAGCACGCAAAGCTAGTCGGAAGCATTGCAGGAAAAACTCTAGGAGGACGCATCCTATGCAGGACACCACCGATAGAGAGACCATCAATGAGAAATGTGGCGGATGTGCTCGGCAGCTCTTTCATGGCACAGTCTGGTGAGACAGCGCATGGGCCGTTTGCAGTAAGCAACTTACAGGGTGAAAAGAATCCGGATTCTTTAGGATGTTGGGGAAACGTAATTGTTACACCCCATATACGGTATCAATCCCTGGCCTGCGGTCGTATATCTAGTACTCTAGTAAGTCCAGGGCTGCTGGAGCCAGAGGTAGCGCCGCTCGTCTGGAACGGCATTAATCCGTGATCAAAGCCCTTGATCAAGGTTAAACTCTGGCCGTAGAAAATCAGGATGGGGCTACTCGTTGCGGAGGTTTGCTGTGGAGAAGGCTTTGGATGGGCTCTGGGATGCGGTGTTGGATCGGCTCCAGACACAGCTCAGCCGCCCAACCTTTGAAACCTGGATTAAGCCTGCTCGCGTGCAGTCGCTCAGCGATCGCGAGCTGATTATCTCTACGCCCAACCCCTTTGCCCGCAACTGGCTCCAGAAGCACTACGTTGACACCATTGCCGGGGTAGTCAACGACATTTTGGGGAAACCCATCGACATTCAAGTAACCGTCAGCAGTGATAACGAGGCTGGGGGCGAAGCGGGTGCAGCCGCCAGTGCTGACTTAACCTGGCCGGCTCCGGCGTCTCTACCCCGTCCGGCCGAAGCGGCCCCGCCCAAGCAGACCCAGCGCCGCTACAACGAGCTGAACCCCAAAGCGGTTTTCTCTCGGTTTGTGGTGGGCTCCAACAACCGTATGGCTCATGCTGCCTCGCTAGCAGTAGCAGAATCGCCGGGGCGTGAGTTTAACCCGCTGTTTCTGTGTGGCGGAGTAGGCCTCGGAAAGACCCACCTGATGCAGGCCATTGGTCATTACCGCCTGGAGATTGACGGGCGCGCCAGGGTTTCCTACGTGTCTACCGAGCAGTTCACCAACGATCTGATTACTGCCATTCGCAAAGACAGCATGCAGACCTTTCGGGAGCATTACCGGGAGGTAGACGTGCTGCTGGTAGACGACATTCAGTTCATTGAGGGCAAGGAATACACTCAGGAAGAGTTTTTTCACACCTTTAACACGCTGCATGAGGCGGGCAAGCAGATTGTGCTGGCCTCCGACCGGCCGCCGAATCAAATCCCTCGGCTGCAGGAGCGCCTGTGCTCGCGGTTCTCTATGGGATTGATTGCTGATATTCAATCGCCCGATTTTGAAACGCGCATGGCCATTCTGCAAAAGAAGGCCGAGTACGAGAATGTGCGCATTCCCCGCGAGGCCATTGAATACATCGCCTCGGTCTACACCACCAATATTCGAGAGCTGGAGGGGGCGCTGATCCGTGCGATCGCATATACCTCCATCTCGGGTCTACCGATGAATGTGGAAAACTTAATGCCGGTATTAAACC
>DATNQE010000345.1:0-3512 GCA_036702895.1 Trichocoleus sp.
GAATGTAGTGGAGCTTTTGCTGCACTTCGTTAGCTTCGGTGAAGACGGTCCAAAATTCGTCGCGCACCATGCGCTCAGGATCGACTTCAAATTCCTGAGAGAGGTAGGCAATTTTGAGATCGGCAGGGCGGATGATGGAGCCCGCAGTAGGCTCGATCTCGCCAGAGATGATTTTGAGCTGAGTCGATTTACCTGCCCCGTTGACACCGACCAAGCCAATGCGATCGCCTGGCTTGACCTCCCAGCTGACGTCTTTAAGCACTTCCCCCGTCGGGTAAATTTTGCTGATGTTTTGCAGGCGCAGCATGGGCGGCTCCAGACAGGTAAAGAAAAGATACTTTATTAAAGTTAACCCAAGCTAGGCCCAAGTCTGGACATTAGGCCACTTCTTCTTTTCGACAGCTTTAGGTGAACTGTCCCTACTAGTAGGTAGAGCCCGCTTGATCCCCAGGGTAGAGGGCAGGGTGCGATCGCACTTCGTACAATTGGCACATAACAAGTTGATATAAAAAACCGTTCCCCAGGTAGTCGCTATCTGGGGAATATTTTTTGTGCAGAACGTAAATCCCGGCAATTTAGCGGCTTCTAAAAAGCCCCAGAAAGGCCACAAATAGCTGATGTACTAGATGCTTGCGCCTTGGCCTGAATCCTCAGGTTGGGGGCCACCTACCTCTGACAGAGGCCCGGTCCATCCTTGTCCTTAGCTCTAAAGATTGACGGGGATTTAATTCCAGTTAGTTCATTCCCAGAACTTCAGCCAGAAAAGCCCATCTGTCGGTGACTTCCTCAATCATCTTGGCCGTTGGCTTGCCCGCGCCGTGTCCAGCTTTGGTTTCGATGCGAATGAGAACTGGGTTCTCGCCTTGGTGAGCCGCCTGTAGGGCTGCTGCGAACTTAAAGCTGTGGGCAGGCACCACCCGGTCGTCGTGGTCGGCGGTGGTGATTAAGGTTGCTGGATAATGGGTGCCGGGCTCGAGATTGTGCAGCGGCGAGTAGCCATAGAGCACCTTAAAGGCCTCTGGATCTTGGGGCGAGCCGTAGTCCGACTCCCAGGCCCAGCCAATGGTGAACTGGTTGAACCGCAGCATATCCATCACGCCGACCGCAGGCAGCGCGGCAGCAAAGAGGCCGGGGCGCTGGGTCATGCAGGCTCCTACCAGCAGGCCGCCGTTGCTGCCGCCCATGATGGCGAGCTTGGCGGGAGAGGTGTAGTTGTTGTCAATCAGCCACTCAGCGGCGGCGATAAAGTCGTCAAAGACGTTTTGTTTGTTGAGTACGGTGCCCGCCAGGTGCCACTCCTCGCCGTATTCACCACCGCCGCGTAAGTTCGGCACCGCGTAAATGCCGCCCATTTCCATCCACACCAGGTTGCTGACGGAGAAAGCGGGCGTGAGCGAAATGCTAAAGCCGCCGTAGCCGTAGAGCAGCGTCGGGTTGTTGCCGTCTAGGGCAATGTCCTTTTTGTGGGTGATGAACATGGGCACGCGGGTGCCGTCTTTGCTGGTGTAGAAGACTTGGGTAGTGGTGTATTGATCAGGGTCAAAGGCGACCTGGGGCTGGCGGAAAAGCGTGCTCTCGCCAGTGACCATGTCGTAGCGATAAATGGTGTTGGGCGTAGTGAAGCTGGTGAAGCTGTAGAAGGTTTCGGTGTCTTCGCGCTTGCCGTCGAAGCCGCCTGCCGAGCCGATACCCGGCAGCGCCACCTCACGGATAAATTGGCCCTGGAGATCAAAAATGCGGATGGTGGTGTAGGCATCTTTGAGGTAGTCCAACACCAGCTGATGGTTGAGAATGCCAATGCTCTCTAGGGTTTCGGCGGCTTCGGGGATGATTTCGCGCCAGTTGGCCCGGTCGGGACTAGTGATATCGATGGCGATCAGCCTGCCGCGAGGGGCTTCTAGGTCGGTGCGGAACCAGAAGGTGGTGCCTTCGTTGTCGGCAAAGCTAAACTCGGCCTCAAACTCTGAAATGAGCTCGATCACTGGGCTATCGGGCTGCTTCAGGTCTTTGTAGAAAACCAGGTTGCGGGGATCGGTTCCCAGCCACACAGAGATAATCAGGTAGCGCCCGTCTTCGGTGACGCCGCCGCTAAAGCCCCATTCCTTGTGATCGGGGCGCTCGTAGATCAGCACATCTTCAGACTGGGGCGTGCCGACCCGGTGGTAAAACAGTTTTTGGTAGTAGTTGACCGACTCTAAACGGGTGGCTTCGTCGGGCTCGTCGTAGCGGCTGTAGAAAAAGCCCTGGTGATCGTGGGTCCACGAGGCGCCGGAGAACTTAATCCACTTCAGGTGATCGTCCAGGTCGGTGGCGGTTTCGATGTCGCGCACCTTCCACTCAACCCAGTCGGATCCAGCAGTGGAGAGGCCGTAGGCCAAGTATTGGCCGTTCTCGCTGACGGCCATGCCCCCGAGGGCCACCGTGCCGTCTTCGGAGAGCAGGTTGGGATCGAGCAGAACTTTGGGTTCGGCCTCCAGGCTGGTCTGGGTGTAGAGCACGCTCTGGTTTTGCAAACCGTCGTTTTTGAAATAGAAATACCGCCCGCCCTGCTTAAAGGGAATGCTGTAGCGCTCGTAGTTCCACAGCTCGGTCAGGCGCTCGGTGATGCGATCGCGCCCCGGCAGATTCTCCAAGTAGCCAAGGGTTAGCTCATTCTGGGCCTCAATCCAGCGCTGCGATTCCTCCGATTGTGGGTTCTCCAGCCAGCGGTATGGGTCGGCCACCTCAACACCGTGGTACACATCCACCTGGTCAACTTGAGGGCTTTCAGGGTAGGTGAAGGAACTAGAGGCCATGGCTTTTCCGAATAGCGGGACGAGGAAGAACAAACTGAGCAGGGCGCAAACCCTAACAGTGATAGGAAAGAATTTTCGCAATTGCAATCGTCAGCGGCTCCTATGCGCAGGCTGGCTCTGCTGGCGAGCAAAGGCCTCAGCATGGGCGTAGTTTTTGGCAGAATTCACTAATAAATGCAGAACTTTTAGAGGGCGCCTTTTATTTAGGCTTCTTCTCGGTAGTCTACTGTCTCCAATACCAGATCAGCCAGTTTCGCGGCGGCTCCTGAGTCTCCTCGCACAGAGCGCAAATCTTGGCGAATGGCCTCTAACTTTTCGGGATGGGCCAGGTAGTCGAGGATGCGATCGCAAACTTCCTGTGGCGTAATGGGGCCGATTAACTCCGGCACCACCTCGCGCTTGGCCCAGATATTGGGCCAGGCAAACAGCTTGCCTTCCTTCAGAACCGTTCGCAGTACCGCCTGATTGATCAGCCGCGCAAAGGTGTTGCCCACCAGGGGCAGGTTTGCCAGCAGGCCAGGGATACCGTCCCAGGCTTTCATAGCGTCAAGCTTTTGGGTGGGCAGCAGCACCAGCATCGGGATGCCCAGGGAGCCCAACTCTGCTGTGTTTGCCCCAACGGTTGTGAGGCAGAGGTCGAACTGGGCCATCACCGGATAAGCGGGCTGGGGCTGCCTCAGATCGACCTCGGTGCCATAGCGCGATCGCCGCTTAGGC
>DATNQE010000362.1:0-2070 GCA_036702895.1 Trichocoleus sp.
GGCTTAAACGCTTTCACTGGAATCGGTGATCCATCCGGCCCGACGAGCTGACTGAGCTTCTGGCCCAGCTCGTCGCGGGTTTTCTCGTACTCGGCCATCGAAATGGTGCCTTGGGGCTCACGACCTTTGACGTTTAGGAAAATGCGGCCATAGTAGCCCCCGGCTCCCCAGGCGCGGGTTTGGCTCCAGTCCACCTCCACCTGATCGAGGGCTAGCGGTTCGGCAGGCGCTTCCTTTAAAGTCAAAAATCCGTTAGCGATCAGCCACTCATTCAGGCAAAAGCCGCCCATCAGCGGCTGCGCTCCGTGGTCAGAGACGACCAGCACGGCGGTTTCATCGTCGCAGCGGGCCAACAGCTCGCCCACCTGCTGATCGACATGAACGTAGTAGTCGTGGATGGCATCGGCAAAGGGTAGCCCCGGCTCGTACTGGGGGTGGCGCGGGTCCATCGGCTTCCAAAAGGCGTGGTGAATGCGGTCAACGCCCATATCCACCAGCATCAGAAAGTCGGGAGCATCGCGCTCGATTAACTTAGAGGCCAGAGTAAAGCGCTGGTCGCAGAGGGCATAGAGGTTGTCGAGGATGCGCTGCTTTTCATCGGAGCGGAAGTTGGGCACATCCATCATGAAGTCGGGCATCCAGGCGCGGATGTCGTCGGCGAGCTCGGGCGGGTGGGTAAAGGGCACCTCCATGCTGCGGGTAAGAAAGCACGACACCAATGAGCCCTTGACTGGGTAGGGCGGCGTGGTGCCGGGCACGCTCAGAGCCGCCACCTGCCAGCCGGCATCGCCCAGGTAGTCCCACAGGCGGGGGAACTTAACGGCGCTGCCGTCGGAAATGCCCATGCTGTTGTAGGTGCGATCGCGCCGATTGCGAAACCCATAAATCCCCAGTTCGCCTGGGTCGCGCCCCGTCATCATGCAGCTCCAGGCGGGCACCGTGATAGCTGGAGTACTGCTCTCTAAACGACCATAGCTGCCCTGACGCATCAACTTATCTAAGTTGGGCAGATCGTGGCGCCACTGCTCGAACACCAGAGAGGGTTCCATGCAGTCGAGGCCGATGATGAGCAGTCGGGGAGTCGCCATAGGAGCTAGGTCCAGGGAATTGGAGATCTTTTGCCTATTCTAGGTGGGGAGCGGGAGGGTTAGGGGCATGGGGTTTGGCTGCTCAGCCCTTGTGCCCTCCACCTATCCCTTTCTGTAGAGGGAGGGCGATGCGATCGCACTCTAGTTAAACTGCCGACGATGTTTGGCCTAGGGTAAAGGACTTAAGGATGAAGCCCCAAATGAAGCAGGGTACAGCCAGGATTATTGCCGCTAGCGTATGGAGTATTGCCCGTTCTGCTCTGATCATGCTGATGCTGGCGGTTACCCTCACGCTGTCAAGTTTGTGGCTGGGGCTAGCGCCGGGATACGCTGCTGAAACCCCCGACCCTGAAGAGCAAGTTGGGCGAGCCTACGATGAGTTTGGCCAGAGCACCGGCATCCGGGAGGAGATCTACCAGGAGCGGCTGCAGGAGGGGCAGGACCCTGAGAAGATGCCTAAGCCCTACAAGCGGGTGCCGAGCTTTGCCGACAGCAGCAAAGAAGTGCCCCCCACTAGCGCTTTAGAAACCACTGTTAGCCGAGTGCGTGAGGCGGTTGAGAATACGCTGGATCGTTAGGTTCTCTACTGCAACACTGGTAAAACTGCAAAAGACGGCACAGGTAGCAGAATTACCTGTGCCGTCTTTTGTTGGGGCGCCAACTGCATCTACTCAAGATCTTCCGGGGTCTGGTCTGCAGGAGTGCCGTATTGGCCGCAGCCCTGAGACTGATTGATGGAATTAACAAACCCCTGGTTGTAGGTGCTGCCGTCGGGCATCGTGGCAAAGTCCAGCTGGGCTCCGGCCAGGTTGGCATTGTCCAGGTTGGCTCGGTAGAGATCGGCGTAGCGCAAGTCGGCTCCTCGTAGGTCAGCGCCCGAGAGGTCAGCATCGCGCAGCACTGCTCCGTAGAGGCTAGCCTCCGACAGGTCGGCCTGTTTTAGCTGGGCTGAGCACATGCCCGCATCGCGCAGCTCAGCCTG
>DATNQE010000368.1:0-11887 GCA_036702895.1 Trichocoleus sp.
TTGGATCCAACAATCCGCTTAACAATGCCCGTGCTGCTGCAGATGCCCTAGCCTCTTTGCGCACCTTTGCCGAAGTCGCAGAAGAGCGCGATGTGCCTATTGAAAATCTCTACGTCTAGTGGCTAGCAGCAGGATTGAAGAACTATGAGAATCAATGACGCGCAGCCCCAAGAGGGCTCTAAACACCGTCGCCGCCGAGTAGGTCGGGGCATCTCGGCAGGTCAAGGCGCCAGCTGTGGATTTGGTATGAGAGGTCAAAAGTCTCGTTCCGGTAGACCCACGCGCCCTGGCTTTGAGGGTGGCCAACTGCCTCTGTATCGGCGTATTCCTAAGTTGAAGCATTTCCCTCTGGTTAATGCTAAAAACTACACCGTGGTCAACGTCAGGACTCTGGCCGGACTTGCCTCTGGCTCCGAGGTCACTCTGGAATCCTTAATGGGTTCTGGGATTGTGACGACGAACGATGGCCCTCTCAAAATTTTGGGCGATGGCGAAATCTCTGTGCCCTTAAATGTCAAAGCTGCTGCCTTTACTCAATCAGCCAAGGCTAAGATTGAAGAGGCAGGCGGTAGCTGTGAGATTGTAGCCTAGCCATCTTCGAGTTTTGTCTGGTCTGCTGTGTCTACAGGTTTGGCCCTAAAGCACGCCAGAGCCAAAAAAAACTCCAGAGAGTGCCAAATTTGGTTAGCGAGGTTGAGGGAGCGGTGAATGGTTGTTAGTCGTGGCAAAGGCCCAAGTGCTCAAGAGACCTTTATGCAGATGGCGCAAGCAGCTGGCTTGCGCACTCGTCTTTTAGTCACAGTTGGCCTCTTGGTTCTGGTCAGGTTAGGCATCTTTATTCCCATGCCGGGAATTGACCGGTTGGCCTTTTCTGAGGCAATCAGAGGCGGAAGCCTGGGCGGTGTCGTTGGATTTGTGGACATCTTTGTAGGAGGGGGTCTGTCTGCTCTGGGGATTTTTGCCCTAGGCATTCTGCCCTATATCAACGCGTCCATCATTATGCAGCTGCTGACAGCGGCAATTCCTTCTCTGGAAGATCTGCAGAAGAATGAGGGGGAAGCAGGGCGGCGCAAAATCTCCCAAATCACTCGGTATGTTGCTCTGGGCTGGGCAGTTTTGCAGAGCACGCTGCTCTCTCTTTTCCTCCTGTCTCAGTTTGCTGAGCAGCCCGGCATCGCGTTTGTGGTGCAAACCGTGATTGCTCTTACCGCAGGCTCCATGTTTGTCATGTGGGTAGGTGAGTTGATCACCGAGCGGGGAGTGGGTAACGGCGCCTCGCTGCTAATCTTCCTCAACATTGTTTCTTCGCTGCCTCGTTCCTTGGGTCAAACCATTGAGCTAGCCCAGAGTGGCGATCGCAATCTAGTCGGCGGTATCGTCGCGCTGCTGCTGGTTTTTCTAGCGATGATCGTTGGCATTGTCTTTGTACAGGAAGGGACTCGCCGCATTCCTATCATTTCTGCGCGTCGTCAGGTGGGCCGCAAGCTCTATTTGGAGCAGAGCAACTATTTGCCGCTGCGCCTAAACCAGGGTGGAGTGATGCCGATCATCTTTGCCTCTGCGGTTTTGATCTTGCCTTTGTCTTTGACCCGATTCATTCCCAGCCCTGCGGTTAACCAGTTTGTGACGACGTATTTCCAGCCGACTTCCTGGCTTTACGTTTTGCTTTACCTGGTGCTGATTGTTTTCTTCAGCTATTTCTATTCCTCGTTGATCGTCAATCCTGAGGATATGTCCCGGAACCTCAAGAAGATGGGCGCGAGCATTCCCGGCATTCGTCCTGGGAAGGCAACGAGTGACTATATTGGTCGGGTTTTGAATCGTCTAACCTTCCTGGGCGCCATCTTCCTGGGCCTAGTTGCTGTAATTCCCAGCGCTGTGGAGAGCATAACGCGGGTTCCTACGTTCAACGGATTGGGAGCAACTTCTCTGCTGATTCTTGTGGGCGTAGCGATTGAGACCGCTAAGCAGGTTCAGACCTACGTCATTTCTCAGCGCTATGAAGGGATGGTGAAGCAATAGTGACACGACTGATTTTTCTAGGCCCTCCTGGGGCTGGTAAGGGAACTCAAGCCCAAGCTCTGGCGGCCGCTTCTTCAGTGCCTCATATCTCTACAGGGGACATCTTGAGGACAGCAGTTGCTGAGCAAACTGAATTGGGTCAGAAGGCTGAGCACTTCATGAGTGCAGGGGAGCTTGTGCCTGATGAACTGATGTTGGGGCTAATTCGAGAGCGCTTGGGGTATGACGATGCCCAGCCTGGCTGGATTTTAGATGGGTTCCCACGTACGGTGCCTCAGGCAGAGTTTCTAGATCATTTGTTGGTCGATATTGCACAGCCCTACGACTTCGTTGTGAACCTGGATGTCCCTGACGAGGTTATCCTGTCGCGACTGCAAAAGCGGGGACGGCAGGACGATAACGAGGCCGTTATTCGACATCGCTTAGATGTTTACCGAAGTCAAACGGCCCCTTTGATTGACTTTTACCGCGGTCGCCAGAAGTTGATTTCGATCAACGGTAATCAACCGATGGAAACCGTGACCGGTGACTTGAAGCAGCTAGTGAGCGCTTAGCGGTTTCATTGAACCAGGCTCCGACACGTGCGGCGTCTTTGCTGATTGCCCCTCTGGGGATATTCCAACAGGTCTTGCGCTTTGCTACCCTTGAATAGGTGCTTAGTTAGCGCTCGACCTGTAGTATTGCGCTGCCTCACTAGTCTGCCGATTTGGCAGAACTCATTGCAAAAAATAATCGCGGAGAGGATACCGTTTGTCTAAGCAAGATTTGATCGAAATGGAGGGAACCGTTACGGAATCCCTGCCTAACGCCATGTTCAGAGTTGATCTGGACAATGGCTTTAACGTGTTGGCTCATATTTCCGGCAAAATTCGTCGTAATTACATCAAGATTCTGCCGGGAGATCGGGTCAAGGTTGAGCTAACGCCCTACGACCTGACTAAAGGCCGCATCACCTATCGCCTTCGCAAAAAGTAGGCATTAACGGTCGGGTTTCCAATAGCCCTTTCGCTAATCCCTCAGAATTGGCTTTAGAAGTTTGTCGGGGCCGAATCGAATGACGTCTGTGGTCGGTAAGCGGGTGAGGGATTCTGTTTCTGCGATCGCACGCTCGGCCGCCATTTGATCCAGGTGTCCAGTATTCAGCGCAATGGCGACTACCTTCGCCGGAAGAAAGGCGCCCGCTGCTGCTGCTACTGTCTCGTAGAGGTGAATTACCTCCGGGAGGGGCGGGATAGGTACCTCCGGGAAGTTTTGAATACAGTGCTGCCCGGCCCGATGTACCAGGATGAGATGGGTGGGTTGGCTTCCTCGTAACAACGGCAGGGTTGCGGTTGAGGCTGGGTTAAGTAGTGATCCTTGACCCTCGATGTAGAGAAGATCTACATCATGACCATACTGCATGACCTTTTGTTCTACCGCTCCCGAGGCAAAATCAACCCGGATGGCGTCTAGAGGGATACCGTCGTCTCCCAGCATTAGGTTGGTTTGTCCTGTGGCAATGACTTTTGAGCGCAGTCCTTTGAGTAGACTGGCTCGATGCAGCTCTAGATTGGTAGACATTTTGCCCACGGACATGTCGGTGCCGACGGCGAGTACTCGTTTGCACGGCAGGTGGCGGGCTTGACCTGTACCAACCCGAAGTCCAGGAGGTTCCTGGCGCACGTCCCAAATCCACTGCTCTGGCTGGAGATGAGCCTTTAAGGCTGGATCTTCAGCCATTCTGGTATGGAGACCGTTGACGATACTGAGTCCGGCCTCAACGGCCTGCCTCACCTCCTCATACCAGCTCTCTGGTAGGCCACCACCGGAGGGAGCAATGCCAATGGCTAGTATGTCTGGGTCATAATCCAGCGCTTCTTTAAAGGAGGAAACAATAGGTGCGACGTGCTCAATGCCAGTTACCTCGGTAAGGGACTGCCCCGCACACTCGTGGTCAATAACGGCAACAATGGGGTTTTGGCTGTAGCGCAGCATTGCTAACCCTGTTTTGCCCCGATTGTTGGTTGTGCCCTCGTGCATGAGCAGGGCAATGCGGTGGTCAGGGCGCAGGCGCATGGTATGTCAGTCCTAATCCGGGTTCGTCGGTGGGAATGAGGCAGCCATTGTGTAGGTCAGCCCCTCTGAAGGGATCGTCTAACAGATTGAGGTGGCTGTCGAGGTCAAGATGATCGGCCAGAGGAGAAAGGTGGGCTAGGGCGGTGTTGGCAAGGCTGCTGTCGGAGTAGCAGCCGAACATAACCTGCAAACCACAAGCGCGAGCGGTGTGAATCATACGGTGGGCCTCGCTCAGCCCTCCCGATTTCATCAGTTTGATATTAATACCGTGAACCCGATCGGCTAGGGCAGGAATGTCGCTGCTGACAAAGCAGCTTTCGTCCACAAAGAGGGGCAGTGGGGATTTCTCGTAGAGTACGGTCAAGTCCTGCTCCGCCCCTGCTTCCAGGGGTTGCTCTAGATAATCTACCCCCCTCTCAGCTAACCACTGCGCCATCATCAGCGCATTGGCGACCGACCAACCGCCATTGGCATCTACGCTGAGCTTAGTTCCATTGGGCAGCTTTTCTAAAATTGCTGTCATCATAGCCTGGTCAGCTTCAATCCCCTGCGGGCTTCCCAACTTTACCTTAACGGCTTGGAAGCTGCCCTGTTGTAGCCAGGCTTGCAGACGCTGTTGCGCAGCGACAGGAGAGCTGATGCCAATGGTCACGGAGGTTGGCTGAATGCGCTCTCGATCTAGGCCCCAGAGTTGCCAGAGCGGCAAGTTAGCCTGCTTGCCTGCCCAGTCATGCAGTGCGATGTCCACAGCAGCCCGAACCGGGGAGCTCACCTGAAGCCGATCCAGATGGAGATGAATGCGTTGCTGCTCCAGGGGATGATAGGGTGCTAGTTCATAGCTGAGCTGTTCTAGAGCCTGCGCGATCGCATCTGCCGAAAAACTCAAAGGGCCAATAGAAAAGGGCGTCGCCTCCCCCCAGCCCTCAAGGCCGTCCTGCTCTATCTTGAGCCAAATATTTGTAGATTCGCTGTGGGTGCCCCGGCTAATAGTCAGAGGCACCCGCTTTTTGACCCTGAACGGATGGATGGTTAGATGCATGGCACTGAGCGCATGAAATCGGTCTAACGCTTCTAGCGAAGAATGGTCTTGGAGACAATGCGGGTTTGTTTGCGATCGCGCTCTGTCAAGTCCTGCCCCGCCTGCAAACGAGTAGCGCTCTCCTGTAGTACGGTAGCAGCCTTAGAATCTCCCATTTGCAGGGCCGTTTTAGCTGCCGTCTGCAGCAGCGTTGCGGCGCCCTGGCGGTCCCCTGACTGGAGTTTTTGCTCCGCGATCTGGGTTTGCCGGTACTTCGCCAGCGCTAAGACGTGCTGCTGCACCTGAGCGTTGACTACCGGGCGATAGATTGTCTGGGCCGTAGCGCTCACCGTTACCAGGTTCGACAAGATGGCCGTACTGCCCTGAAGGGGGTCGTCGTATTGTACTTGGGCCTGCAAGACGGGGTAAGTACCCTCTGGCTGCTGGCCGAGATACAGGTTAGCCAGAATAATTCGCGGCACATCTATCATCAAGTCACCCAAACGCACCATGACTTGGCTAGCTTCTTGGATAACCGGGAGTTCAACCGTTTCTGGGGATACTTGGGCAATGGGCTTAAGTTCGGCTAGCCGCACACCAGGCAGCAGATTGAAAATCAGGTAGGCGTTAACCAGGCTGACTGACTGAATGCGGGTAAACAGTCGATTAAATTCGGCAACGGCGTCTTCTGGCTCTTGAATATAAGAAAGGCTGCCGCCGCCAGCGTCGGCAATGCGCTCTAGCACATCCTGATTCCACTGGTCGCCAAAGCCCAGAGTGCTCAAAGTGAGGTTATAGTCTGCTGCTAAGTGAGCGAGCTTAAAACAGCGCTCGTTATCGCCGTGCTCATTCTCCCCGTCTGTGAGAATGAAGATTTGAGAAATAGCCCCTTCCCTGCCCTTAGCAGCTTCCTCGATGCCTAGCTTTAGTCCTTCGTCGATGGCGGTCCCGCCTGTAGCTCGAATGCCCGCAATCTGCTGTTTAATGCGAATAGGGTCGAGCACTGGCTGCTGAGGGATTAAAACCTTGGCCTGGTGGTTGAAAATAACCACCGAGAGCTGATCCTCCGGCTTGAGATTGTCGACTATGCGGGAGGCGGCCTGCTGCACAGTCTTCAGCGGCTGCCCTGCCATAGAGCCGCTCTGATCTAGGACTAAACACAGATTGAGAGGAGCGCTACCTCGGCTGCCATCGGTGACAGCCGCAACCGCCACAGCAAGCTGCCGCTGGCTGCTAGCTTGGTTTGAATCAAGATGGGGATCACTCAGAGCGCACTGCAGGTCTACTTTCATCCCGGCTCTCCTTAATAACTGAAGGTGTGAACTGATGGGACCAGGAGGGAGATAGGGGCTCACCTTCAGCGGGGTAACCGGGGCTCAAGGTGGACCGAGAACAGTATCGTCTAGCCTAGTTCGCTGCTTTAGCGTCTTACTGTGGCTAGAACTTCGACATTCAACTGTACAACTCTGCCAGGAGGCCGCCATCCGGTCGAACTCCTTGGCCAACCTCCGGCTTAACTTACAGAGTTTAATGACGCGGTGGTTCAGCGCGATAGCGCGACAGCATGGGTTAGAAGAAGTGGGTATAGGGATGCCTAGAAATATGTTGGCTAGTCTGTATTGGGGGTGCCTTTGGAGATGCCTGATGGAGGGTGAAAGCCGACGTAGGATGCAACTGTCTCTAGATTAGGGGGTTTTTTAAGTGCAGAAGGACTGTGCCAGAATTCTTTGAAAGCCTTCACAAACTGCAGCCTTTACTGAGTGAGGATATCCGCCAATTCGGTGAAGAGGCAATTCCTGTCCGCACGTTACACTGTAAAAAAGCGACACCTGTGTGGGCACAAGGGTTTTATGAGTTCAGTGATCAAAGCAGTGCAGTCCCCATATTACGGCGATGCTTCCTATCGCACCCCACCGCCGGATCTGCCGTCCTTGCTGCTGAAAGAGCGGATCGTCTATCTAGGACTGCCGCTATTTTCCTCGGACGACGTCAAGCAGCAGGTAGGCATTGATGTTACCGAACTGATTATTGCCCAGCTGCTGTTTCTACAGTTTGACGATCCCGATAAACCAATTTACTTCTATATCAACTCCACAGGAACTTCCTGGTACGACGGCAACATGATCGGTTACGACACCGAAGCCTTTGCTATCTGCGACACTATGAGCTATATCAAGCCGCCCGTTCACACTATCTGCATTGGACAGGCGATGGGAACGGCTGCTGTCATTCTGTCGGCGGGGACTAAGGGGTTTCGGGCAAGTTTGCCCCATGCCCGAATTGTGCTGAACCAGCCTCGCAGCGGTGCTCAAGGCCAAGCTACCGATATTGATATTCGGGCTAAAGAAGTCCTCCACAATAAGCGCGCCATGATGGAAATCCTGGCCAGAAATACGGATCACTCTGTGGATAAGGTGATGAAGGACTCTGATCGGATGTTTTACATGAAGCCGGAAGAGGCTAAGGAATACGGCATCATTGACCGGGTTTTGGAGAGCCGTAAAGACTTGCCTAAGGTCCCTGCTGGCATTAGCTAGGCTGCGGGTTTTAGTTTTGGCTGACGGTTTTGTACGGCCAACTTGTGTACTGTCAACTTAATCTTTGCATTTGAGAGAAAGCTATGCCCATCGGCACTCCTAAAGTTCCCTATCGTTTACCGGGTAGCCAGTATACCCAGTGGGTTGATATCTACACTCGCCTCAACCAAGAGCGGATTATTTTTCTGGGTCAAGAGGTCACAGACTCGCTGGCTAACTCCATTGTGGCAGCGATGCTGTACTTGGATTCAGATGATAACAGCAAGCCTATCTATCTCTACATCAACTCCCCAGGGGGGTCGGTGACAGCTGGAATGGCTATCTATGACACCATGCAGTACATCAAATCGGATGTTGTGACTATCTGTGTGGGTCTAGCAGCATCGATGGGTGCGTTTCTACTGAGTGCTGGCACGGCTGGTAAGCGCTTGGCGCTGCCCCACTCCCGCATCATGATTCACCAGCCCCTTGGCGGCACTGGGCGCCAACGTTTGCAGGCAACCGACATTGCCATTGAAGCGAAAGAAATCCTGCGGGTTCGCCAAGAGCTCAACGAGATGATGGCCCGCCACTCGGGCAAATCAATTGAGCAGATTGAGAAGGACACCGATCGGGATTACTTCATGTCTGCTCAAGAAGCTATGGAGTACGGCCTGATTGACCGGGTGATTGAGGAGCGCAGCCAGGAGATGGCGGCGGCTCAAACAGCCGTTTAATTTCGTGAGTGAGCCTGGCCGGAGAAAATCTACAGGCAATCTCAGAAATAAAGCCTGAATATGTGATCAAATTAGTGGCAGAATTCAAAGCAATTCTGCCACTTTGTTTTTCATGAGTCTTGCAGATCACTACCGGGTGCTGGGGTTAAGAAGCGGCTCGGCCTTTGAGGAGGTCAAAGCGGCTTACCGACGCTTGGCACGGCGATACCATCCGGATGTCAATCCGGGCGATCAGCAGGCCAAGGACAAGTTCATTCAGGTGACTCAGGCGTATCAGGCGCTGGCAGATGCGATCGCACCCGAAGGGGCTCCCCAACCCAGCGCGTTGTCGGCGGATCATGCGCCTGACTTAACTGAGGCGTCAGCCGCATCTCGAACGGCTACGGAACCGGCCAACCAGCCGCTGCCCAAGGTGCAGGTCAATCCTCACCTCTCTGAGTCGGACCAGGCATTGAAGCAGCAGTTTTATGAGCAGCTCCAGGAGCTACTGCGCGCGGGGCGATTGCCGCGTGCGATCGCACTAGCTGAAGCGCTAGCGCAGCGATTCCCCCAGGACCTGGAGGTGCGTCAGTGGCAGGCGATTATCTATCAGCGCTGGGGCCGCTACTTAATCGGTCAGCACGATTGGGATAAGGCGGAGCGCTTCTTGCAGAAGGCGCTGCGCACCGATCCTCACAATCGGTCACTGTGGCGGGAAGTCAGCCAGGATATGAAGCAGCTACAGCAAGCTAGGCAGGTGCCTTTGCCCTAGCGGCAGGTGGATAAGCCGCCAAGACATCTCTGAACCAGGTCTCAAAGCGACTGCCCAGCGCCTCCAGGGAGTACTCTGTGGCGGCTTGCTCACGGCAAGCGCGGCGGCTGAGCTCATCGATACGGCTAATGGCTTCTACCAGGCCATCTACGCTGTCGGGTTCTACTAACCAACCCGTTTTGCCCTGCTGAATAATCTCCGTGGGCCCGCCCCGAGCGTAAGCAATGATCGGTACACCGCAGGCTAGGGCCTCAATAGCGACGTTGCCAAAGGCTTCTACCCAGCGCGGCGTCATCAGCAGAGCGCG
Source organism: Trichocoleus sp. (assembly GCA_036702895.1). Lineage (GTDB taxonomy): Bacteria > Cyanobacteriota > Cyanobacteriia > Phormidesmidales > Phormidesmidaceae > JACVSF01. The sequence goes on from DATNQE010000368.1 coordinate 9,407, forward strand.
GCAACGGCGCACAGCCGCCTGCATTGCCGCCGTAGGCAAGAAGCCGAGGTACTCGATAGGGGCCTTGGGATACGTCTTCAAGATGTCCTGCCAATAGGCCTGGTCCTCCAGCTTGCCAAGAATTTTGAGCGGCACCTGGCTAGCTTGGGCTGCGGCGACAGCGTCCTCTAAACCCTTTTCAGGAGAAATGCGTCCCAGCCAGACCATCTCGGGGCCAGGCTGATCGCAGTAGCTGTAAAGGCTTAGATCAATGGCGCTGCCTAGAATACGGCACGCAGAGGCAAAGGGAAACGTCTCAGCCTGGGCCTGGGTATAAACGCCAAGGGTGCCCGAGAACTGCTTTGCCACCTGACCAATAGCGCTATCCATTGCGTCACTGAGAGAACCCATGCTGACGAAATGGGCGATGGGCCGCTCGAGGAATGGCGTTAGATAAAAGGGCAGCCAGTCATAGGCAAAATTGACGAGGAGGTCGTAGTCATTTTGCGACTTACGCGCGTACTCCATCATGCGAGCTAGGACGGCATCCCCAGGCAGCGTGATCGGGGTCTGGCGGCCCTGGGTATGAGCTGTGGGCTGAAGCGCTCCAGGGAGCTGGATTAGATTCGCTTCGGGCAGAACAGAGCCAGCAGGGGCTGCGATCGCAACCCGATGACCACGGCTCTGCAAAACCTGATGCAGGTTAGTCAACGTAAGCTCTACGCCTCCTCCCAACCCTGACCCCAACGGTCCTACGGGAGTTGAGAGAAACAGCAGGCTAAGGTTCGCATTTGCCATCTCTAAAGGGGCTTATAAACATAAGTGAGGTAAGCGCCGCAAGCTCTAGGCCGTGTTGTCCCACGATTGTGAGGCTACCAGATTTGCCCGGCATTTAGGAGATGTTTAGGCAGCTAGGCTCTCCCACAACGCATGGAGCAACTCTGGTCTATCCTAAGCTCGTCTGTGCAAGCTGAAGGCCGCTGGCTACCCCATCAGCAGTTTTACGTTGGATCAGGGTCAAGAGGGTAGGGAGCGCGACCCTTCCTCCGGCAGCTGGCCGATGGGCTCTTGACCCTCCGGCATTGATAGATAGGGTGTTCCTGTCAGCTGACGCATTCGGCCCAGCTGGTCGAGAGCCCACCGGGCAGTCTCCTGAACTTCCAAGTCGGGGTCCTGTGCGGCACGTCCTAACATTTGGCTCAGCTGCCCTACCAGGTCATATACCCGTGTCAAATCCCGAATCGCGTTTTTGCGCACTTCGGGGTTTTCATCCTGCAGCGATAGCGCCAGCGCCCGATTCATTGGCTTTAGGGTGCGAATACCGATCTCAGAGAGGGCTGCCAGAATCAGGCTGCGCTCCTTAGAGTCAGCATCGACCATCACCTCTAACAAGGCAGGCACGGCGGTGGAGTTACCCCGCTGGCCTAATTCCCAAATTGCTTTGTGCCGTTTCGTTGACTCTGGGCTGTGCAGCTCTTCCATAAGCTCATCGGTGATGTTGACTCGGGCTAACCGGGCCGTTTCTTCATGCTGGCCTACGGTCATTAATGTGCCCGTAACGGTACTTGCCACATCAACTACCGGAGCAGCGGGTTTTTCCCCCTGCCCGTGGTGTTCCGATCTGCTCAGAGGTTCAACTCTGTGGTTTGGTGCACTGTAAGCTGAACCAGCCTCAGAATTTAAGCCAAGAAGTTCTTCATCCTCATCTAGAAGTGCACGCCCAGTCCTTGGCCGAGTGCGAGTCCAGACAAAATGACCCAGAAGGATACTGCTTGCTAGCACCATCAGCAGGCTTAAAGCTGCCATGAAGGACCAGAGGCGACGCTCCCCATTGCCTGCTGAAACCTCTGGCTCTGTTGGTGAGACTCCTGTTGAATCTGTTCCTGAGGATGCTGTTGAGGTCGGGCTAGGGGGCGCAGCGCTGGGGGCTGCGGCTGTAGCCAATTCACCAGAGTCAGGGCTCAGGGACCCTCCAGGCTGCGAACTAGAGTTTGCTGACCGAGGCACTGCCGAGTTGCTGGCCCCGTTTGATGCCGCAGAATTTGCCGACGCGGGGAGCGCATTGGCAGGGGCTGACGGGGCAACTGGAGCCCTAGCTGCCGGTTCGCTGGCGTTAGGGGCTGAGTTGGACCAGAGCTGCGGCTGCTGCATCTGTACCCAGGTCTGCTGGTCTAGCGACCCCGTGGCAGGCAGATAGACTCGCTGCTGAAATTGCTGAACGGCCTGTTGAGTGCCACGGCCATAGGCTCCGTCGATGGGGCCGTTGTAGTACCCCAACTGTTGAAGCTGGCGCTGAAGCACTCTAACGTCTTCGCTTTGCGTTCCAGGAGATAGCAGGACTGAGCTAGTTGGGCTGGCACTCGCTTCGGTACCGAGGGAAGAGGGCGGCGAAGACGGATCTGCCTGACTCGGAGAGTACTGGGCCAGCAGAGGGCTATTTGCCTGAGCAGCCCCAACAGCAGTTTCAGCAGCAGTTTCAATAGCATAAGAAACGACTGCCCT
>DATNQE010000029.1:0-10823 GCA_036702895.1 Trichocoleus sp.
TGCTTTTTTTGCCTCCTTCGCCTCTAATCTAGGCCTGGGTCCTGATGCCGCTGAGATCGCCGTTATTCCCGATCCAGAGTCTTTGATTGTGCTGCCTTGGCAGCCTACAGTGGGTTGGGTTGCCAGCGATGTGTATTTCAGCGGAGAGCCCTTCACCGCTGCTCCGCGTATGATTCTCAACCGAGCGCTGGATCGAGCTGCTGCCTTGGGTTATAGCTACAAAGCTGGGGTCGAGGCCGAATTTTTTCTGCTCAGGCAAACTGAGGCTGGCTACACTATTGCCGACGCCAAAGACACGGCGGCTCGTCCCTGCTACGACCAGCTCAACCTGATGCGCCAGTTTGACTTGATCTCCAAGCTGGTGATGTATATGGAGGACTTGGGCTGGGAGCCCTATCAGTGTGACCATGAAGACGCTAATGGTCAGTTTGAAATCAACTGGACCTTTAACGACGCTAAGGTTACCGCCGATCGCCATGTCTTCTTTAAATACATGGTCAAAACGCTGGCCGAGCAGCAGGGCCTGACGGCTACCTTCATGCCCAAACCCTTTAGCCATCTAACGGGTAACGGCGCCCATATCCATAACAGCCTGTGGCGCGGCGACACTAATGTTTTTGCTGACGGCGCAGACGCGGGCGGTCTATCGCCTCTGGGCTACCAGTTTCTAGGAGGGGTGATGGCGCACACCCGAGGGTTGACCGCGCTCTGTAACCCCACGATCAATTCCTACCGCCGCTTAGGGGCCGCTACTACCGACTCTGGCAGCACCTGGAGTCCTCAGTATGTCTCCTATGGCGGCAACAACCGTACCCACATGCTGCGCATTCCCGAGGCGGGCCGCTTTGAGTGCCGCTTGGTGGATGGGGCCGCTAATCTCTATCTGGTACTCGCAGGGCTACTGACTGCTGGTTTAGAGGGGATTGAGACCCAGGCCGATCCGGGTCAGCGCATTGACGAGAACCTCTTTGTGCGGGGTTCGGAATTTGATTTGCAAAGACTGCCCACCACCTTGCTGGAGGCTCTAGAGGCCCTTAAGGCAGACGGGCTGCTGATGGATTTGCTGGGCGACTTGGCAACAAAGACCTACTTCGAGTTCAAATACGGCGAGTGGGACGCGTTTCATGCAGGGATTACCCCCTGGGAAATGAAACAGTACATCAACTGTTAGGGGCGCTCTATGGGTTTTCTGTTGACCTGCCCCAACTGCGGCAAGCGGTCGGTGGGCGAGTTTATCTGTAAGGGAGAGTTTGCTCCGCGGCCCCTACCGGAAGCAGCCCTGCCAGACTGGACGGACTACTTATATCTGAGGCAAAACCGACGGGGGCTGCAGCTGGAGTGGTGGTATCACCGCAATGGCTGTCAGTCGTGGTTTTTAGTTGAGCGCGATACGACTGACAATACGAAGCACCGCAGCTTCTGGTACCGCGATTTGCAGAGCCAAGAAGAGACAGAAACTTCACCGTGAAGGTATAGCAATAGATTGATTAGGACATGGGGTGCATGGGTGAGACCTCTGGCTGGGGGCAAAGCCCCCGCACCCCTACTCCTCCCAAACGTCTTAACTACCTTGACACAAGCTATAGGAAGGAGGGGGAGATAGGCGTGAGGAGCACAGCAGTTGGCAGGTTGGGGATGGTTTGACTATGTTTCGGCGAATTGAGCACCACCTTGATCTGGAGCTGCCAGATTTGGGCCAGAAGGTCACTTTTGAGTTTAATGGACGTGAGCTGAGCGCTTACGAGGGCGACACACTAACGTCGGCGCTGCTGGTCAACGGCATTCAGCTGTTTTCCCGGAGCTTCAAGTTTCATCGCCCCCGCAGTGTGTACGACGGCCATGGTCAGGGGCCAGAAACCCTGGTAACGGTGGACGGCACACCGAATGAGCTGTGCGATCGCACCTATGTGCATCAGGGTATGCAGATTTGCACGCAAAATGCTTGGCCCTCAGTCGATTTTGATCTAATGGCAATCAACGGGCTGATTGTGCCGCGGCTGCCTAACCTCTTCTACTACAAGCTCTTTCATAAGCCCAAGTGGCTCTGGCCGCTGGCCGAAAAAGTCATTCGCCGCATAGCCGGACTGGGTGAGGTAGATCGCTCTGGCGATCCCTCAGCGGGCTCCCCCCAGGAGGAACGCCGCTATGAGAAGCGCTATCGCTTTCCTGATGTGTGCGTTGTCGGCGCAGGCCCCGCTGGGTTGGCCGCTGCCAAAGCTGCCCTAGACGCGGGTCGTCAGGTGCTGCTAATTGATGAGCAGTCGCAGCTGGGCGGCCACGCTCGACACAGCATCGCTCCTGTAGAAAATTGCGCTGAGGAAACGCTCAATCAGCTGCCGGAATACCAGGCCGTGCGCCGATTGGCAGACAGCCTGGGCGGCTATGGGCATCTGGAAATCCTTACCGATACGACCGTTTTTGGTCTGTATGAGGACAACCTACTGGCGGCCCAGCGGGGAAATGACCTGTTCAAAATTCGGGCTGACTCAGTGGTGTTGGCCCCGGGCGCGAGCGATCGCCACCTAGTTTTTGAGAACAACGACCTGCCCGGCATTCTAACTGCGCGAGCTGTAGAGCGGCTAATTGCTCTGCACCGGGTTGCGCCGGGGACTAATGCCCTGGTAGTAACTTGCCACGACGGCGGCTACCATACGGCGCTGCTGCTGCATGGGGCCGGGACCCCTATCCAGGCCATCGTCGATGCTCGCCCCGAGGGCTCCCCTGGCCCGTTTGAGGCCCGCATTCGTCAGCTCGGCATTCCTATTTACCGAGAGCAGACCATTCACTCCGCCCACGGCGAGCGCTGGGTGGCGGGCATCGATATTGGCAGCCTTGACGGCGCTACCCGGCTACGCAGCTTTGCCTGTGACCTAGTCGTCATGGCGGTCGGGTTTAAGCCCCAGCTCAATCTGCTCTCGGCGGGGCGTGAGCGCCCGTTTTGGGACAGCCAACGACAGCTGCTGCGGGTACACCTGCCCCCAGGACTCTATGGTGCTGGCGATGTCAACGGAACTGCCGACTTTGCCCGCCTCTACGATGAGGGTTGGGCTGCTGGGCTAGCCGCTGCCGAGGGAGAGCCTATGCCTCCCTCTGTGCGGTCAGAGCGCGACCTCATTCCGGCGCTGCCTGCCGATATTGAGTCGGGCGGCACTCGCCACTTCATCTGCAAGTGCATGGACGTCACGCGGCAGGAGGTGCGCTGCTCCGTCGCGGAGGGGTTCGACGCTGTGGAAACCCTCAAACGCTACACCAGCATGGGCATGGGGCCATGTCAGGGCAAGCTGTGCTACGAGGCGGTGGCCCGACTGGCGGCGATCGACACAGGCGTTCCCGCCGCCGCTGCGGTACCCACCACTATGCGGCCGCCTTTTGCCCCTGTATCGTTTGGGGTACTGGCCGGGCGTGCTGCGCACCTGCAGCCGATTCAGCGCACGCCGATGCATGACTGCCATGTCCAGGCGGGAGCTACGTTTCTAGATGCGGGACGCTGGCAGCGTCCCTATGCCTACGGGGATCCGCAGCAGGAGGCGCTGCACGTGCGCCAGCAGCTGGGCATGATTGACATTAGTACCCTGGGCAAGCTCGAGCTGAGTGGACCCGATGCTCTCGCCTTTCTCCAATTTCTGCTGCCGGGTAAGTACGAGCGCCTTGCAGTGGGTCGCACCCGCTACGCCATTATGGTCGGGGAAGACGGCATTCTTTTTGAAGACGGTACCCTCTCTCGGCTCGACCAAAACCGCTACTACCTCACCACGACCACCGGCAACCAGGACGCGATCAATGCTTTGGTGCAGTGGTGGCTAACGGTGGAGCCGTTTGAGGTCTGTTTTAAGAACCTGAGTGCGGTTTATGCCGCTGTGAATGTGACCGGTCCCACGGCCCGCAGCTTTTTGCAGCCTCTGGTTGACATCGATCTGGCTAATGACGCCTTTCCCTATATGAGCTGCCGTCAGGCTCAGCTGGCGGGGGTGCCGGTGCTGATGTTTCGCATCGGCTTTACTGGGGAGCTGGGTTATGAGCTGCATTTTCCGGCGGAGTACGGGGAGTCGATCTGGAACTATCTGCTAGAGCACGGTCAGCCCTACCGCCTGAAGCCCTTTGGCGTAGAAACGCAGCGCATTCTGCGATTGGAGAAAGGCCACCTAATTCCGGGTGTGGACACTGATGCTCTGACCAACCCCTATGCGGCTGGCGTGGGCTTTGGGGTGAAGGATGACAAGCCTAGTTTTATCGGCAAGACGGCGCTAGCGGCCTTTAAACATCAAGGGACAGCCTCGCGCCTAGTGCCGTTTGCCTTGTGCCGTGCTCAAGACCCTATTCCAGAGGATGGGGTTGCTGCCTTTTGGGAGGGCCAGGTCGTGGGCCGCGTTACGAGCTCTCGCCGCAGTCCAACCCTGGGCCAGGGTATTGGGCTGGCCTGGCTAGCGGCGGAGGTAGCCGTACCAGAGCGTCAGTTCACCATTCGGCTAAGCAGCGGGGAGCAGGTGCAGGCTACAGTTTTGCCCCATGCGGCCTACGACCCTGAGGGAAGTCGTTTAACGTCATAGCTCCTGTTTTAGCCTCGTCGTACTGGCTACTTTGCTGGGGTGGCTCCGAATTTAGCCTGCTTTAAGTCCTGATTGCTCAGTAATAATCGCTCCTGTGTTCTCTTCAGCGTCCTGACTCGTCATGTTCCCTCAACCCGTCATGCCTACCCTGATTAAAAGCAGCCCCCTCGCCGCTGTCTACCGCCGCTACCCAGTGCAGACAGTGCTCGACTCGGGCTGGCAGATAGCTGAGCACTTTGGTCAGCTTCAGCGGGAGCGACAGCAGCTGGTCTCCGGAGCCGTTTTGGCTGACTGGTCGCACCTGAGCAAGCTCTCGGTGTCGGGGCGAGAGGCTGCTCGTTACCTGGAGTCGCTTCTGCCCGGAGCTGGGACAATGGCGCCTCTTAGCGGTAGGGTCGCGGGTAGCATAGTGATTCTGCGGCTGACGGTCAATGACTATCTACTGCTCTGCCAAGCAGCCCAGAATACCCAGCTGTTGCCGTCAGAGCCGGATGCTGTACTGGGTACTCTCTATAGAGCTGTCAACATCATTGACCACAGCGGTGCTCTGGGCTGCTTTGTGCTGGCAGGTCCCCGACGAGATAACGTGCTGGAGCGCTCAACCGCTGTGGACTTGAGACGTGACCGGGTAGCTGCGGGGGCTGTTCTGCAAACCAGCATTCATACCGTGCGCTGCACCCTGTATCGTACTGAGGCCCTGGAAGTCATTCTGCACCCGAGGAGCCTATCAGAATCTTTATTTGATGCTTTGATGGATGTAGGGGTAGGCGTTGGGCTGATGCCGACTGGGCTAGCAACGCTGCCGGTGGCTGAGTTGACGTGTCATTGTTAGCTTATTAGGTTCACGGGGGTAGATTGCTTCTAAAGCCTCTTAATCCTGCTCTGCTTCTCCGCTTGAAGCTAGGGCCAAATTTCTGGCAGCTGCCTTGGGCTGCAATGTCTCTGTGGTCTATTTCGGCTGTCCATACAGGCTCCTGACATGGTGAGTCGCTGGTTTCCCAAGGCGGTTTTGCAGCAATCCGCAGGCTGCTTGCGGAGAATACAACTGTGGCAAAGCGGCTGGCTGAGGAGACGCAACCTGGATGGATCAGGGGCAAGCCATGTCAATCAGGAATTGTTTGCTGGCACTCAGCAGGGGCATTGGAAGGGGTTCGAACCCGTTGCTGGGGGGCTTCTTAGGGGTGACGGTATATGGCAACCGCTTCTGGAAGCTATCCCTATAGGCGTATGGGTACATAATCGCTTTGGGAAGCTAGTTTATGCTAACCGGGCGGCCTATGATCTCTTTGGCTTTGAGCAGCTTCCTGCAGGACCGCTGGATCAGCTCTCAGCAGCCCTATCGGTGTATCGGGAAGGCACAGAGGAACTATACCCAGCCCAGCAGTGGCCGCTGGTGCGATCGCTTCAGGGGGAAGCTAGCTGGGCCGAGGACCTGGAGCTGCACAGCCCTACGGGTATTCTCCATCTGGAGGCAACCGCTGCTCCTGTTTTCAGAGGGAGCACGGTGGAGTACGTCATCTCCACTTTCCAAGATATTACGGTGCGCAAGACCACAGCCCGAATCTTGGCCCACTATAGCCTGGCACTAGAAGCTGAGATCACAGAACGGGCAGCGGCCTGGGAGCAGAGTGAAGTTACCCAAAATATGGTTCTGGGCGCTATTCCCGATCTGTTAATTCGCTTTTCGAGCGATGGTATCTGTCTGGGCGTTATGAATCGAGGGGAAGTGCCTCTGCTCTTTACTCCTGAGGAACTGGTGGACCGGCATCTCTCTACGTTTCTGCCCTCCCCGATGGCAGAAGAGCGCCTGCACCTGATTCGCCAGGCGCTGCTTACGGGTGAGACTCAAGTTCATGAGTATCAGTTTTTGCGCCACGGAGCCCTGCAATATGAGGAATCGAGAATTGTCCCGAGCACTAACAATGAAGTGCTGATAATCATTCGCGATGTCACCGAGCGCAAGCAGGCCGAGAAGGCCCTAAAGGAGAGCCAGGCGCTCTACCAGTCCCTGACAGAGGTGCTGCCCCACTGCCTCTACCGGATTGACCTTGAAGGCCGTCTGATATTCGCTAATCCAGCTTTTCTCAATAGCTTAGGCTTACCTCTGGAGAACTGCTTGGGCAAGACTGCCTATGACTTTTACCCCGCTCATTTAGCAGACAAATACACCGCTGACAATCAGCGCGTCATTCAGACCGGCATTGTCCTACGTACCGTCGAAGCGCATCAGGTGCCGGCCACTGGCGAGAAGATTTACGTGCAGGTGGTCAAATCTCCCGTCCACGACGCTACGGGCCAAATCACTGGAGTGCAGGGCGTTTTTTGGGATATGACGGACCTCAAGCGCACTCAAGATGAGCTCGACACCCAGCGGCAGTTTCTGCGCCAGGTGATCGACAACATGCCGAGCGCCGTTTTTGTCAAAGACCTTGCTGGCCGGTTCATCGCCGTCAATCGAGTGAGTGCAGCGATGTACGGTAAGCAGCCGGAAGAGATGATTGGCAAAGTTGAGGCTGAGTTTAATCCTCACTTGACCCCTACTGATGTTGCCTCGATCGCCGACATTGATCAGCGGGTAATGAGCCAGCGGCTAACGGTGCAGCAGGAGCAGCAGATGCCCAGTGCTGATGGACAAGTTCACTGGTATCAAACAATTGTCAGTCCCTTTGTTTCGCTAACGGATGAAGTGCAGGGCATTATTGGCAACTGCATTGATATCACTGAGCGCAAAACGATAGAAGCAGCGCTGCAGAAAGCCAACTCTGAACTAGAGCGGTTAGCAACCCTCGACAGCCTCACTAAGGTTGCCAATCGTAGGCGATTTGACGAGTATCTTGAGCAGGAATGGCAGCGCCTGGCTCGAGAGGGGCAGCCGCTGTCTTTGATTTTGCTAGATGTGGATTACTTCAAGATCTATAACGACTTCTACGGGCACCAGCGGGGGGATGACTGCCTGATCGAAGTTGCTCAGGCCATTACTCGATCGGTCAAACGAGCCGCCGATTTAGTGGCCCGCTATGGGGGTGAAGAGTTTGCCGTAATTCTGCCCAATACCCGGCGGGTTGGAGCGATTGTGGTGGCAGAAACGATTCAGGCTGAAATCGCCAAGCTGCAGATCGCGCACCCCAACTCCACGGTCAGCTCCTATGTCACGGCTAGCCTGGGCATTGCTAGTGCTGTGCCGGGCAGCAACGGCACTTGTGATGAGTTGGTGGCGGTGGCCGACGCGGCTCTGTATCAGGCTAAACGTCGGGGCCGCAACCGGTACTGGGTAAGGCTGCTGTAGCTCAGGCGAAAGGCTAACCATCGCGGGAGAATTGGGCCCCGATTTCATTAGAAGAATTGCTTAGCGATGGTGCGCTGCACCAGCCAAATGGCCCCAGTCAAGACTGCGCCTAGCCAGAGCGTGCCGCCCATCTGGGCCTGCCCGTTGAGCAGGTACAGGCTGCCGACGCCAAACAATCCTAAAGCGCTGCCGCCAGCCACTACCAGCATGGTTTTCATTGCCTTGGAACTGCCCACCAAACGCTGGGTCAAATCCTCTCCGTTTGCTAGGGCTGAGGCCAAGTTTGAGCTTTTTAGCACTGTTTGGAAGCGCTCATAGTGAGCCGAATCGGCCTGATAGTAAGTTCCTAGATCCGCATCCCGCAGGGTCGCGACGGATCGCAGCCCAAACTGCTTGGCCTGGGCGATAGCGCTGCGAATCTGGCGCTTGGTGGCGACGGGCTGAAAGGCTTCGAAGATGGATTCTCGGTATACGCCTGTCTGAGCCATTTCCAGAATACGCCCGGTAAGCTCGTCAGTGGTTAGTTTGGAAGAGGTCAGCGCCATTTAACCGCCAATTGCCAACGCTTCTAGAGTAACGCTGCGGCCTGCAGAAGTGGACCCTGAAATGGATCTACGTGGATGTACTGAGGGCGCTTTAGAGGGGCGCTCTATAGAGGGCAGCCCTAACTAAATTGCTCGATCCAGCGTGTCATCTCAGCGGGCAGCGCTTGGCGGGCGCGATCGGCTGTAGAAATGCAGACATGCTGAGTGTAGGCCGTAGCAACGCTGCGACGGTCGGAGGCTGGATCTTGGGAGCTTGTGTAATCGGTTTCTAGAGTCAGGTGGTATGCGATCGCATACCCCGTAGCCTCAATCGACCGAGGCGTTAGGCTGATTACCACCCGATCCCCACACGATAGGGGGCGACGAAAGTCGATCTGAGCTTGGACTATTGGATACGCTACCGAACCCCTAGAGAAAAACTGCCGCAGATCAATGCCTGCTGCCCCTAGAGAGGCCTCGTAGGCTTCGTGGCAGAGAATGAGACCATTGGCAAAATAAACCACCCCAGCGGCATCCGTTTCGTGGAAGCGGACGGTTCTGGTGTACTCAAAGGCCATAGACCAGCCGTCTACCCCTTTCCCGATGAACCTTACAAACAACCACAGCTGGCTTAGCTGGCATTGGGCTGAGCCGGACGGTAGGGCAAATCGACGGGCACGACCTTAGCCTGGCCTGTTGTTGGCTCAGGCGTACGGGTGAGGGCCAGCATGGGGTTATCAATTAGCTGTAACAGGCTAGCGACGCCGTACTCCAGAATTTCTTGAGGATCAACAGCTACCCAGCCTTGGGCGGTCAGCTGGCGCATCTCAAAGTGCAGGTGCGGCCCGGTAGAGTTACCTGTGCTGCCGACCAGTCCAATTACTTCGCCTTGTTCTACCCACTCCCCAGGCTGTACCGCAATTTGGGATAGGTGAGCGTAGCGTGACTCTAGGTCGTTGCCGTGGCGCAGGATGACCGTGAGGCCATAGCCACCTAGAAAATCAGACACGGCCACCTGGCCAGATCGCGTCGCTAGCACCGGGGTACCCGTGGGAGCGGCGAGGTCAGTTCCGGCGTGAAAGCGGTGCTCACCGAAAATGGGGTGTACCCGCCAGCCAAATAGAGACGTGATGGGAGCCGGAATAGATAGCGGGAAAATGTATTGTTCGGTGCCTCGCCGCAAAATATTTAGCGGACGCAGGCGCTCGTTGAGGGCTGCGCGGCTGACGATAGTGGTGTTGCCCAGGCTGACCCCTCGGCGACTAACGTTCACGGGGCCAATCTGTAGCCCCCCTCCTTCCGCTTGATTGCCGGCCGCTGCTTGAGCTGTGCGGGCAGCAGGGGCGGCGGCGCCGCCGCAGTTTTGGGACGCGGACTGCCCGGCTGCTACCGTGATTTGGCAGCCCGTGGAGCGCTCAGAAAACACCAGATCAGGGCTAGCCGTTGCTCCAACGCTGTAGTCAGTCGGGTCGATAAACACGCTGTTGTACCCAGCAGGCACCTCTGACTCCGCCGAAATCTGGGCGGGTACAGCTAGTTCAGGGGCAGCAGGAGCGACTGGTGCAGCGGGTGCAGCAGGAGCGGCCGGAACTACCACTGGTGCCGCTGCCGGCTCACTGGGGGCTGGTTCGGCTTCAGCAGCCCCTTCGATCACAGGCTGCTGAGCCATTAGAGCTATCGGTGCTGAGGCCGGCCGCTGCTGACTGGTCCCTGTTCCTGAGGCCGTTGTTGCTGTCGGTGAGGGCCGCAGGGATGAAAACGCGGGTACCGGCGCTGGAGCGGCTGCAGGTTCGTAGCTGGGAACTGCCGCAGGGGCCGGCTTGGGAGCTGCCTGCTGGGGCTGCAGCAGCTGTTCAGCGGTGGTATGAACAGGCTCGTCTATCCCAGCGGCGGGAGCTTCGGCAATTGCTAGGCTGCTGCCGGTGACGCTCAATCCACCACAGAGGGCTACAAGGCGCACCCAGAGGGGAGAGGGGGAGAAGACGGTTGGGCGTTGGGAGGGGGTGTGTCGGCTCATTCTGTCTCTAACTGTCCCAGCTGTGGGGTCTTAAGGGTTAATGCCTTTAGATATCGTCTTGAAGCAGAAAAATTACGTCTAGCTAGGCGTCCGTGACCCTATGGCCGCAGGCTATTTGCTAGAGGGTTTTACAATAGTGCCCCTGCCTTGGGGGATGTACTTAAGTACTCCCACGTAAGTGGCCCCGTTAGAGGTAACCAGGACTGGCAGATTTTTAGGGGGCTTGGGTTAATTCAGCTAAGGGTTTACTTAAACCTTGTTCACTATAGAGTGGGCTGTTACCGCAGTGTTTTCATTTTTGTGCCGCTACTGTCGTGGTTAACCGCAATGCCAAACCCTAAGCATTGTAGCCCAGAGTTATTTCTCCCGGCTGAAGTTCTCTCATCTCCAAGGGAGGATGTGAGAACGAATTGGGCGGGACAATAGCTTTGACTCGCAGCCGGCCCGAT
>DATNQE010000420.1:0-2574 GCA_036702895.1 Trichocoleus sp.
GATTTTGGTCATCAGAAACACTTTGTCGCGGTAGCCGTCCTGCAGCGCTTTGCCCATGCGCGTTTCGCTGACGCCGCCGTTGTAGTCCCAGCAGTTGTCCATGAAGGTGATGCCGCGATCGATTGCTGTGCGCACGATGCGGATGGCTAGCGGCTCATCAACCTTCTTCAGGCTGAGGTGCCATCCCCCCAGCCCGATGGCGGAAACACGCTCCCCCGTACTGCCCAGTTGTCGATAGAGCATGTCTGAATTAACTGTGTCTTGGGTCATTTGTTTCTTGGGTATTGCAGTTTTATGGATGGCTAACGCTCGTAAGGGTCTACAGACTGCGCCTGCTCGATACGGGCTTTGCGATCGCAAAGCCCTGGGCATTCCACCGGCTGAGCATCCACGCGAACGCGGAAAAGCGAGTAGGGTTACTGGCGCAGACCATAGGCCTACCTCTTAGGTGTGCTTGTTTGCTGAGGCCAAACCGTGAGCGGCGGTTTCGTTCATACTGAAACCGCCCTATCCTCTGCTGGCAGCGCCTGCTTATGCGGCTCCCGGCACGAGCTCAACCTTGACCCAGCCCGACTTGCGCTGGTCGAAGGCTTTGTAGGCCTCAATCACGCTGGTCATCGGCTCCACCTGCGTCAGAATCTGGGTTGGATCAATCGTGCCGCTGTGCACCAGATCGACCAGCAGGGGAATGTATTTGCGGTGATTGCAGTTGCCCATCTTGAGCGTCAAGTTCTTGTTCATCGCCATGCCGATAGGGAAGAACTTGTGCGTCAACGGGTACACGCCAATAATCGAGAGCGTTCCGGCCTTGGCTAAGCTCTGCACAGCCCACTCCAACGCCTGGGAGGGCGCATTTCCAGGGTGCCAGTTGTCCCCTTGGGGGTTGGTTTCTGGCGCGATCTGCTGGAGCTCCTGCTGAAACTGCTGCGCCTGCTGCTTCGCTTTCTTGGCGGCAGGACCGCTCATGGGCGCCTCGGCGTCTACCCCCACGGCGTCGATCGCTCGGTCTACCCCAATGCCGCCGGTTAAGCTTTGAATGACCTCAATGGGGTCTTCCTTATTAAAGTCAATGATCTCGGCTCCCTGGTACTGAGCCATCTCCAAACGCGAGGGCACGGTATCGATGGCAAAAATCCGCCCGGCTCCTATCAGCTGGGCACTTGCGATCGCAAATAGACCCACCGGACCACAGCCAAACACCGCTACCGTGTCCCCCGGCTCAATTTCGGCAAGCTCTGCCCCAAAGTAAGCCGTTGGGAAAATGTCAGAAATGAGAATGGCCTGGTTGTCATCAACCTCCTTGGGAAGCTTGACTAGCCCAGCGTTGGCATAAGGAATGCGGGCATATTCTGCCTGCAGGCCATTAAAGGGGCCGGTGGTTTCAGGGCCGCCAAAGAAAGCTGTTCCCGCTTGCGGGCCATTGGGGTTGGCGGTATCGCACTGGGAGTGATAGCCAGAACGGCAGTAGGAGCAGTACCCACAGGAAATGGTGGAGGGAACAACAACACGATCTCCCACTCGCAGATTGCGCACGTTAGAGCCGACCTCTTGAACCACACCCACGGCCTCATGGCCTAAAATCGTTCCCGGTTTCATGCCTGGAAACGTGCCGCGAATCATATGCAGGTCGGTACCACAGATAGCGCTGGCCGTAATTTGAATAATGGCGTCGGTTGGTTCCTCGATTTTCGGCTCTGGCACATCGTCCAGGCGAATATCGCCAATCCCATGAAACACGACTGCTTTCATAAGTAGATTCCCGTGTGAAAACTCTTCGAAGCGATGAGGCGATACAGCAGGTACCAACCGGCGAACCGTCATCAAGCAGGTGACCAGAATTTAGCAAAGCCACCAGCAGGAGGGCTAGTATTTCTGCGCAACCTAGAGCGGTACTGAACCTGTGGCATCTACCTTGGCAGCCTTCCTGACCCTTCACTCTCCGGCTGTAGAGTGTTCGCTGCCTTCTCGTCCAAAGTAGAGAGTTAAATTATTGAGACTGCTCTGTCGATTGGGGTATTTTGTCTGCCTTAGGGGATTTAGAAATGGCGGCGCTGCTACGGAGAGTACGGCACTTGAGCTGCAAGCAGCTAACCACTAGCTCTTATAACAAACCGCCCCAAGAGAGTCTCTTGGGGCGGTTTGCGCTGCACTAAGCTCACCTATCCACCAGGGCCCTGGCTAGAAGCAGCCCACAGCCGAGGTCTGTGACAGATAGAAACCAATCAGTTTTGAACACAGTATTTTCCGCTCTGCCCGCTTACAGAGGTAGGCGAAGTCCTGTTTTACGGCACAACACGCCTTATTGCGGCGATCAGCCATGCCTTCCATATCTCGCGCCAAGACATACCGGAAGCTAGTGTTGTGCATCTCCGGGCGACCCACTAATCAGGAGCATTGGGAATCGTGAGCTCCTTGGGCTGCGGCGACAGCTGAATCTTGGCTTGAATTTGCTGGGCTCCCTCATGGGTCAGGTCTTCGATAAAGCCGCTCTCAGCAGCTACGGCCTCCACCCTACTTGAGAAAGGCCCAAAGTAGTAGGTATAGGATGGGCACTCGGTCTTGATCTCTATCCAC
>DATNQE010000031.1:0-2977 GCA_036702895.1 Trichocoleus sp.
GGAGCCCATATTCATCCTGAGGACTGCGATCGCACTCAGGCTGAGCTGGCCCAAGCCATCCAAAACCACGCAAAACTGCGGATGGAGTATCGTGTCGTCTGGCCCGACGGCAGCGTTCATGGGGTTGCTTCCCACGCCCAGTTCGTTCCGCAGGGCGACGGGGGCGGCGTATTTTACGGGGTTGTGCAGGACATTACCGAGCGCCAGCGCCTTGAGACCGAACGGCTGCAAACGGAAACTCAGCTGCGTAAGTCTGAAGCTCGACATCGGGCGATGATGGAGAACCTGCCGTGGGGAGCAGCCTTCATTGTTGACTCCGATCTGCGCTACCTGCTGGCTGAGGGTGAAGCCCTCGCTGTAGCTGGGCTCAAACCCGAAGATCTAGTTGGCAAAACCATTTTTGAGGTGCTGCCGTTTGATGTAGCGACGTATTACGAGTCCCTGTACCGGCGAGCCTTGGCGGGAGAGCCGTTTGAGCATGAGCACTCGGCCCACGGCCGCGTTTATGTCTCCCGGGGAACACCGCTGCGCTCGCCCGACGGCGAAGTTTACGCTGTGCTGGCTGTTTCCTACGACATTACTGCCCGCAAGCAGGCAGAAGCTGCTCTACTGAAAGCGGAGGAGCAATACCGCTTCCAGCTAGAGCAGGAAGTGCACAAACGGACAGCAGAGCTAGAAGAGAGTCAGCGAACTCTGCAGCAAATGCTGAACGGGTCTGTTGCCGCGGTCAGTATCCTTGAATCGCAGCGCGATGAGCAGGGCACAATTGCTGACTTCATTTGTCGCGGCGGCAACAAAGCGGCTGAAAAAATCTTAAACTGCTCGGCTGAAGCGATGCTGGGCCAACCGCTGCTGCACCTCTGGCCTGGAATTAAGGATGCCTTCTTCGATAGGTGCGTGGCGGTGGTGGAAACGGGCGAGCCGTTTCGGGCTGAGCACCCCTCTCTCCAGGATGGGTGTGACCACTGGTTTGATGTTTCAGCGGTCAAAAATGGGGATGGGGTGATCACGACCTTTCTGGATATGACAGCCCAGAAAAAAGCTGAGCAGAACCTGATGCGGGTGAAGGATGAGCTGACCCAGTGGGCTACCGATAAGTACCTTAGAGCAGAAGAACAACTGAGCCGGACCGCCGTCATGGATGCGTTCCGCGTTGCTTTGTCGGACGCATTGCGATCGCTCACCGATCCTGTACAAATTCAGTCTGAGGCCATGCGCGTTTTGGGCGAGCAGCTGCAGGTCAGCCGGGCGCTGTACGCCGAGATCGAGGACGACGATCAGACTATTGCCATCCAGGACAACTATGTCAACGGCGCTCCCAAACTTGTCGGCCGGATGCGTGCCAGTAACTTTGGCAAGATGACTGAGAAGCTGCGATCGGGGCAGCGCATCATCATCTCCGATGTCAATACTGATCCAGATATGTCAGGGCCTGAGCGGGCCACCTTTAATGTTTTAGGGATTGTCTCGAGTATGGCTGTGCCGCTGGTAAAGGGCGGGCGCTGGGTAGCGAGCCTGGGTGTACACCACCTGAGTGCGCGAGTTTGGAGCGACGACGAGATTGCGCTTCTGGAAGAAACGGCAGAGCGCACCTGGGCCGCGGTGGAGCGCGCCCGCGCTGAGGCCCACCTGCGGGAGGCACGGAATAACCTCAGCATCGCGATTGGAGCAGCCCAAATGGGAACGTGGCATCTGGACCTGACCCAGGATGTCTCCTTTGACCGCTCCGTGCGCCATGACCAAATTTTTGGGTACGACACGCTGCAGCCCGAATGGGGCCAGGAGATTGCTAAACGCCACGTTGTGGAGGAAGACCACGAGATTTTCGATGCAGCCTTTGCCCGCGCCCTAGAAACCGGGGAGCTGGATCTTGAGGTACGCATTCAGTGGCCGGATGGCAGTATTCACTGGATGGCCTACCGGGGGCGCTTCTACTTCAATGAGAACGGCAACCCCACGTTTGGCAGAGGCGTGAACTTTGACATTAGCGAGCGCAAACAGGCAGAAGCTATCCAAATTCAGCTCATCCGAGAACAGGCCATTCGGGCCGAGGCCGAGCAGTCCAATCGCATCAAGGACGAGTTTCTATTAATGATTTCCCACGAGCTTCAGTCCCCTCTGGTGGCGATACTGGGCTGGACGCGGCTGCTGCGGGCCAACCCACCGACCCCAACGGTGCTGAGCAAAACCCTAGAAACCATCGAGCGCAATGCGGTGCTTCAGGCTAATCTAGTCCATGATCTGCTAGATCTCTCTCGCATGAAGGCAGGCAGGCTGCGCCTAAAGCTTCGGCCACTTAATCTAGAGTCGGTCTTTGAAGCTGCGATCGCAGCGGTTGCCCACAGTGCTGCTGCTAAAGGGCTCAGGCTCACCTGGCAAAAGCGCGCTTCTGGGGTAGTGATGGGCGACTCCAACCGCCTCCAGCACGTTTTCTCTAATCTCTTGACCAACGCGATTAAATTTACTCCGGAAGCAGGCACTATTACAGTTGATCTCTCCATGAAAAGTGAGACGGCAGAAGCATGGCAGCATGGAGAGAGGGGCGAGTCTCCACTCCCCGATGGGCCCATCCCTGCTTACGCTGAAATTGCGGTTTCAGATACGGGTATCGGCATTGCGCCAGACTTCCTGCCCTATATATTCGACCGCTTTCGGCAGGCTCGAGAGTCAGATTCGGCCAAGGGGCTGGGGCTGGGGCTTGCGATCGCGCGCCATCTAGTTGAACTTCACCACGGCAGCATTGAGGCCCAAAGCGCAGGAGAAGGCCAGGGGGCAACCTTTGTGGTCCGTTTACCGATTCTCTAAACCTGTTCTGCCATAATTCCCCCTAACTTCACCCCGCCCTTTCATCGTCACTTACCCGCGGCTCCATGACTGTATCTGGTACTAGTTCAGAATTTGAAGCACTGCTGAGCTACCTTAAGCACGATCGCGAATGTGACTTGACAGGCTATAAGCGCACGAGCTTGATGCGGCG
>DATNQE010000438.1:0-3259 GCA_036702895.1 Trichocoleus sp.
CTGTCTGCCGGCTATCCGGATGTGACCCTCTCTCATATGTATGTAGACAATGCCGCCATGCAGCTAGTGCGCTGGCCCAAGCAGTTTGACACGATTGTCACCGGAAATTTATTTGGCGATATCCTTTCCGATGAAGCTGCGATGCTTACGGGCAGCATCGGTATGCTGCCCTCGGCCAGCCTAGGCGCGAGCGGCCCTGGCGTCTATGAGCCGGTTCATGGGTCAGCTCCTGACATTGCCGGGCAAGATAAGGCTAATCCCTTAGCCCAGGTACTCAGTGCCGCCATGATGCTGCGCTATGGTTTAGATCAGCCAGAGGCGTGCGATCGCATCGAGCAGGCCGTTTTGCGCGTTCTCGATCAGGGTTACCGCACTGGCGACATTATGGCCGAGGGCATGACCCCAGTAGGCTGCAAGGGCATGGGTGAGGCGTTGCTTAAGGCGCTATCTTAGAAGCGCTTCCTTCGCGCTACTTTAAGGAACATTAAGGATTTGCCGCCTCCGGGTATATCGATTACAGTCTTGTCTAGATGAGTCAAAAAACGCCGTGTACGGTCTACAGCAACCCATTCCCCAGAGTCCTGCGCCCGCCCTGTTAAACGAGGTCAACGGTCTGCCGCCCGTACTGGACCCGGCTTTGCTTAAGGCGGCGAGACAGATCTATCGCACCTATTACGAAGTTCACCCTGAGGAGCTGCAGCGCCCCGTCGGTATTGCTATCAGCCGTAAAACCCACCGCGGCAAACTCATCTTTGGCGGTAAGCCTGTACTGCTGCCGATCGAGTGTTTTATTCCCTTAAATCAGATCGAACCGGGGTTGCATTAGCATGATTTCTTGGAGTGACGGTTACGTCACCGAAATTGAATACACCCATGGCTTCTACCGGGAGCTAGCGCCTTCACACCTGCGCTTTGCGCTTCTCTGTGCTGGGCTAACACTGCCGCCTGAGCAGGGCTTTGCCTGGGCCGAGCTAGGCTGTGGTCAGGGCTTCACTGCCAACCTGCTGGCAGCCGCCAATCCTCAGGGCAAGTTCTTTGCCACCGACTTCAACCCCAGCCACATCGCTACAGCCCGGCGGTTTCAGAATGAGGCCGCCGTTGAAAACATTAGCTTTCACGAAAATAGCTTTGAGCAATATGTCGAGGCCGACCTGCCGCCCCTCGATTATGTCTGTCTGCACGGCATCTACAGCTGGATTTCAGCTGAGAACCGGAGCTACATCGTCGAGTTCATGCGGCGGCACCTAAAGCCCTCTGGCGTAGCGTACATCAGCTACAACTGTTATCCCGGTTGGGCTGCCATTATGCCGGTGCAGCGGCTGCTTTACGAGCAAGGACAATCCAGTAGCAGCCCTATTTTAGAGCGAGTCGACCAGGCCCTGCAGTTCGCTCAAAAGCTGGCGGATGTTGATACGGGCTACTTCAAGGTCAACCCGATTGCTGCTCAACGGCTCAAACAGCTCCAAAAACAAAACCGCCACTACCTGGCTCACGAGTATTTCAACGGCCACTGGCACCCTCTGTTTGTGACTCAGGTTGCTGAGGAGATGTCTCCGGCCAAGCTTATGTTTGCAGCGTCGGCTAACCTGCTAGATCATATTGATGCGCTCAATATTCCCCAGTCGGCGCGCGAGTTATTTAACAGCGTCAAAGACCCGCTGCAGCGCCAGCTGATGCGCGACTACCTGATCAATCAGCAGTTTCGGCGCGATTTGTTTGTGCGGGGAGCGGTGCGGCTGAGCGCACCAGAACAGATAGAGCAGCTCAGGAAGCAGAGATTTGCCCTAACTCAGGCAGCAGACACGGTGCCGCTCAAGTTTCAGTCGGCCCTAGGAGAAGTCTCACTGCAGGCTGACATCTATCAGCCCCTGATTGCAGTGCTGAGCCAGGGAACTGCGACCCTGGCCGAACTGTCCCAACACCCCGACCTCAAAAATCTCACCCTAGAGCGGCTGCTAGAGGCGCTGATGGTGATGGTTGGAGCAGGTTGGGCAACGCCAACGCTCGCTGCGGCTGAGGTTGCACAGCGCCGTCCCTCCACTGATCGCTTTAACCAGGCTGTTCTAGAGCAGAGTCAGTACAGCGCTGATCTCCAGTTCCTCGCTTCTCCCGTAACCGGTAGCGGTGTTGGGGTCGATCGCATTGAGCAGCTGATGCTGCTGGCGCTGCAGCGCCAGCAGGAGGGGGCCGCTTTTGCCTGGCAGATTCTCTCATCTCAGAAGCAAACCCTGGTGAAGGATGGCAAGCCTCTGCAAACCCCTGAGGAAAATCTTCAGGAGCTAAAGGCTAAGGAGTCTGTATTTGTGCAGCAGCGCCTACCGATGCTGCGGCACCTGCAGATTGTGTCGTAGCCCCTGCTGATACCCCATCTGCTATCTGTTGGCCTATAGCTGTCGCCACAGGGCTTGGGACGTGAAGGGACGGTCAGGTGTTGGCCTTACTGCCAGTCCCGGCTGCGCCCCTGCACCCCGTTCTATCGCTGTGCCTGTAGACATCTATTCACAGCTCTCACTGCCTGGCTCGCAGGCTTCCTGCTGTAACCCGCAGTCTTGGGATAGGTCGTTCTCAAACACCAGCTCCATCTGGTCCGCTCGAAAGTGGGTCACGCCGTACTCAATCACCTGCCCCTGTTGATCAACGTTGATAGCCTCTTTGACCAGGAGGGGAGCGCCGAGGGGCAATCCCAGCAGACGAGGTCATGGGCTTAAGCGGGGCAGGCGGAGATGCTCGTGCTGCTATGGGACACACCGACTCACGAATGTTGCGCCGAATCTTATTGGCAGTTTGCAGGTAGAGCAGTGAGGCCGCCTGAACCATTAAGTCGGCGGTAAAGGACGTTAAGCGGCGAATTAGGTGTGTCTTCCTAGCCTGCTCCTTGGGCCGGCTAGCTTGCTGAGCCTAGGGTTGGTAAGCAACCTGGCCTCTTAAGGAATCAGAATCAGTTTGCCGATGTGCTGCCCCTGCTCCATCACAGCCTGGGCTTGACGCACGTCCCGCAGGGAGAATCGCTCCGCTATAGGCAAGACATAGGTGCCGTTGGCAATCCGCTGCAAAACGTGCTCGTAGGCTTCCTGCTCCACGGCGCTGCCGGAAAGCTGGTTGAGCAGCCAGCCTCGTAAAGAGGCCATTTTACGAATCAATGGATGGACGTTGACCACGTCGGGCTGCCCCAGCAGACCGTAGACCCAAAGGGTTCCTCCCTGGGCCAGCAAGCGAATCTCAGTGTTGAGAAAGTCCCCCGCCGCAACGGGATCGAAAA
>DATNQE010000443.1:0-3280 GCA_036702895.1 Trichocoleus sp.
GCCGCTGCCGTAGTTAACCACTAGCCCAGCGCCAGCGCTGATCCTCAAGCTGTCGCGCCACGCCTGCCACTCCGGCTTTAAGTTTCCTGGGGCGCTGGTCAGGTCCGCATCAGTAAGGCGGGCGATCTCTCCGTCGTTGTCGGGTACCTCGACAAAGACGGGGTTGTTAATGGCGTTTAGGAAGGCCGCCGTTACAACGGTTCCGTTAGAAAAGGTGGTTTTCGTCATGGTTGGATCAGCCTCTGCCCAAGGAATCGAGTGCGGATGTTGCTGGCGGGTAGGTTGAGCGCTACGCTGCCATCGGATGAGCTGTAAACCTGAAAAGCTACCGTCGCCCCTGCTGCCAAGCTAATCCAGGTACTGCCGGAGGCCCCGAAATCCTGATTGCTCAAGGTGCGATCAAAAATTGCGTGTCGCAAGCTGCCGCCTACAAGAAACGCGCCCGCGATAGTCATGTTTGTGCCCCCAGTGCGCACAACGTAGGTCATCGCGTTGAACTCGTACCAGCCCGCCGAGGGGGCCGTAAAGATTCCTGTGGCTGGGTTAAACGCATTAGCCGTGTCAAGCGATTCAACATCAAAGGTGATCGTATTCCAGGTGTTGTTTGTGAGGGTTGGCGTGGTTGTTTTGTGGGCATAAAAGCGGGCCTGTTGTATCTCGCCCTGCACAAAAGCAGTTGTTGCTAGGCGCGGCGTGTTGTTGCCTGCGGCCTGGGTCGGAGCCGTAGGATTGCCAGCAAATGCAGGGTTTGTGAGCGGGGCAAAGTTGCCCTGCACAAAGGCAGTTGTTGCGATCGCCGTGCTGTTGCTGTTGTTGGCGGGGGTTGGCGCATTGGGGCTGCCGGAAAAGCTAGGGGATGCCAATGGGGCCAGCCCAGTCAGGTTGGACAGCTTAGCTAGGCTGCCTTCCACCAAATTGCGAATAGCCGCCTTTGTGGGGGCGTTGCTGTCGTTTAACCAGCCTGTGGCGTCGTAAGCGCCTGCAGCTCCACCCGTGCTGCCAGGGTCGCCCTTCTGGGCGATCTTAGTCCAGTAAATGCCATCTACCGGAGTGTTGCCGCTGCTAGGGTCTGCGTTGATGTAGAGCCAGCTGCTGCCACCGTAAGCCACTGCATCGTCACGCTGATAAATGGTGGCGGCGTTGTAATCTCCCAGCCATCGAGGCCCGCCGCGAAGTGCCTCTACATAATCGGTGCTGCTGGTGAGAATCTCGGCCAGCCGACGCAGGCCAGTATCAAGCACATCGACCGAAACCCCTGTAGGAATTAGATCGGCCCAGTCCACAGTAGATTGATTGGGCACAATGGCCCGAAATGCTTGGATGATCGATTCGATGATCTCGGAACTGCGGGCCAGTTCAACGCTGTCCGAGTTGTGAGTTTCTCCGGTGTAGTATTTCCCGTCAGTGTGAAGATGAACCGGGCCAACATAGGCTTCACCATCAAGGAAAAAATAGCTGTATTGGGTTTGCTCGGTGTAAAGCTCAAAAAAGACGGTCGTGTTGGCGGTGGCCGTCTCTACTACGTCCACCGCTAAGCTGCCGGCGGTGATCGGCTTTGTCACAGACACAGGTAAATAGGTGGTGTCTGGGGTGGTACTGGTGTCTGAAACTGGAGCATCTAAGGTAATCCGCAGCTGGGCATTCAGCAGAACCCCGGCCGAATCTTTAATAATGCCCTGAATAGTCGTCATGAATTGCCCCGCTGCTGTCCTGCCTAATCGTTCCCATGCTCAAAAGATCGGACTGTCAAAAACCGGATCGCCCGCCACGCTAAAGCCTGCGGTGAACTGGTCGTAGGTAACCCGTGATTGGCAGTAAATTGGCCCAAACAGTGCGTTTAACTTTTCCATCAGCTTCCAGCTGGCCCCGGTGCGCAGGTATGCAATAGGCACCCGGATAAAATACTCAAACCCTTCATCAGACCCTAAAGGGTCGCCCGCTTTGTTAATGCCCGCCAGAAAGTCGCCCAAAATATACAGCTGACCCTGCAGTTCAAAAATTTCTAGCAGCCATTCCAGCAGGGCTCTGCTGCCCTTTTCCGGCCAGATTCGGGAAAATGCCTCTGCAATCAAAATGCGTTTAACTACTAGCGGCCATGATGTATCCCAGTAGGCCCCGGTAAACCCCGTCAGCTGAGCCAGCCAGTCTATCGCATCCGCTCTGCACGTTTCTGGGTTGAGATAGTCTGCATAAAGGCTGTCAGCCGCCGCTTTTGAGTCCATCAGCAGCCCGTCCCACGGCTGGGTCAGCCAATCGGTGGGTTCATTCCCTTGATACTGCTGCGATTCCTGGGGCAGCCGCCCATGGATGGGCCGCCCGGTATTCCATCCCCCCATTAATCTGGATCCCCTTGGCCGTAGGTGTAGGCATAAACCTGCGAGCCGTCCACCAGCTCTACCGTAAGGCTATTGAGCTGCGCTGCTGAGTAGGCGTAGGGCAGCGGCAGGTTGGTGGCGGCCAGCGGCTCGTCAACAGGCGCGATCGCAACCGATTGAACGTAGTCAACGCCAGCTAAGCGGGCCTGATATTCCAGCTCCTTAAGGATCAATGTCTCGCCTAGCGGCAGCGCCCCAGGGGTGAGGTAATCCATTAGCCGAGTATTGATGAGATCGGCGGTGGTCTGGGGGTTGCTGCCAGGTACCAGCTTGGCAATTACGCTTATCTCCACCAGCACTAAATTGACGTTACTCACGTAGACGGCAACAGCCACATGGGTTTTAGCTTGTAAAGCAGCCTGCAAACTTGTGATCTGCGCAGTGTTGAGGCTAGCGGCGTTCGGGTTTAAAGCAAAAACGTGGACGCTGCCCCGCCGGATGGTGGTGGCATCAGCTGCCAGGTTGCCGATTGCCTTAGCCACTGACCCCGCGCCCAGTAGCGCCCGTGTTTCTTCTTCGTAGTCATCTGCACTCACTAGGCCGCGCCGGCGGATGGCAGCAAATGCTCGCGCTTTTGTCTGCTCCATTGTTTCGCCAGCAGTGCCCCCGCTGGCCGCCTCGGTGTTGGTGATGCTCTGCAGGTAGGCCAGGGGCTGGCTCAGCCGATTGATGCTGTAGGCCGCCACGTTAAAGCCTGGTCCCACATCCGCAGCGGTGGCCGTCACTGTGCCGCTAATGTTGCCAGGGGTGATCAACAAATTCGCATCGGTGCGAAAAGTGTAAAGTCCTGCCTTATCCGTTACCTCATACCCCGCCGGCAGGGTAAAGGTGCTGCCCAGTAGCTGGGTGATTGTCACCGTTAGGGTGGCAGCGGCCTTTGTGCCCAAAATGCGCTGAATGCCTGC
>DATNQE010000448.1:0-3614 GCA_036702895.1 Trichocoleus sp.
CGGTCATGAAGTCAAAGCCTAAGCGATCGCTTTCTAACTCATCGTCGCGGCCATACCTTAAATTCACCACCTGGTTAATCGCCTGGGCAATAACGGCGGCCTGCTGTCCGCCGCCAGCATCATCACTGGCCGCAATCCCAATGGCGTTAACCAAAGCGACCCCAAGCTGCCGCCGGGCCAAGTGCTCCGATCCGTGCCGGGCGATAACGTGCCCCACCTCATGGCCCAGCACTCCTGCCAGCTGCGATTCTGCCGTCAGGCGGCTGAGCAGCCCCGTGGTGACAAAAATCTGACCCCCCGGCAGGGCAAAGGCGTTCACGGTTTCTGGATCGTTGAGCAGGTGAAACTCAAAAGGATACGCCGACTGCCCTGCCACCGAAGATCGCACTACCTGCTGGCCGACTTCGTTCACATAGCTCTGCAGCGCTGGGTCGGGGTAGAGCCCGCCAAACTGCTGCACCACTTCCCGGCCGCCCTGCTGTCCCAGCACAATTTCTTCCTGGGGCGTCAGCGCTACCCGCTGCCGCTCCCCTGTAATCGGGTTCTCGGTAACGTTAATGAAATAGTTAAACAGGCCAAAAACGGCAAACAGCAGACCTAGGCATAAGCGAACCAGTAGCTTGACCACCGCAGCCCTCCCACAACAGCACTCGTCAAAAACGACCCGCTGGCCCTGCAGCCTCTCAGGGTTTAACCCCCTCAGGTGCGAGCACGACGGGTCATGCCCTCCGCCCGATTGAAGGCGGTGATGACCACTACCAGCCAAAACAACCCTAAAATCAGCCCTGCAACCACATCGCTGGGCCAATGGGCGCCCAGCACCAGCCGGGCTGTGATGATCCTAAAGGCAAAGACGCCGTAGACGCCCAGCACAGTAGCCCGCTCCAGCCAGTTAGACGCCGCCCGCAGCCAGAGGTAGGCCATAAATCCGTAGACGGCCACCACGATGACCGTATGACCCGATGGAAACGAGTGCAGGCTAGAGGCCGCAATGCCGTCGGCGATCAGCTGGGGCCGCTGCCGATGCCACAGCCCCCAGCCAACCCAGACCAGGGCAAACTGCAGCACATACGCTGCCGCTGTCGTGGCCGCAATTAGTGGCTTGGAGCGCCAGACCATGATGCCGATAAAAACCAGCACCAGCGGCAGGGCGATAAGCAGATTGCCAGGTGATTCCCAGGTAATGCTTTTGGCGAAAGAGAGCGGTGCGCTCTCGGCAGCAATGGGCAGCCAGCGTTCATCCCAAGCTTTGAGCCAGGCGGTTTCAGCGGTTTGGGCGTAGCGGGTGATACCTGCCACCAGCGTGGCTCCTAATCCCAGGCCGATCAGCAGCGTTTCGGCCCATCGCCGCCAGGCTAAACTCGGCACCTGGTGAGCGTCGCGCCAAAACTTAGTCCAAAGCGTTTTGATCAGGCCCCAGGATGTCCAGCGCCCCCCTATTCCCGAAACCCGTGTACCCGAAACCCCTGTACTCGAAACCTGTTTCACAGACGGCTCCGCCAGCTTGCGATCGCAGCAACTCAAGATAGCGCCCGCGATGCTGAGTCCGCATCTTTCGTGGGGGGTAGGAGCAGCTTGAGGCTCCCGTTCTCAAGCCCTTGCGGGCTCTGTATTTAGGCCCATCGCTAATATTCCGGCGGAAAGAGGCTGCGGCCAAAGCTCATTTTTAGACTGAGGTTAGTTTTGCAGTCGGGTTGCGGCTTTTTTGAGAAGCTCCGCAC
This sequence comes from Trichocoleus sp., assembly GCA_036702895.1. Classification (GTDB taxonomy): domain Bacteria; phylum Cyanobacteriota; class Cyanobacteriia; order Phormidesmidales; family Phormidesmidaceae; genus JACVSF01. The sequence continues at coordinate 1,722 of DATNQE010000448.1, forward strand.
GCCCATGTTCACAACTCTTTTCGGAGGTTCCCATGGCAGTTTCCCCAATCGCGATCGCAAAAGCCATCAAGGGCATTGACTTCCCCGCGTCTAGGGACGATTTGGTCAAGCACGCTAAGCAGAATAAAGCCGATAAAGAAGTGATGGAAGTTCTGGAGAACCTGCCAGAAGACGACTTTGAAACCGTTGCTGACGTAGAAAAAGCTTACGGCGAAGAGCGCAGATCCTAAGCCTCTCACCGCTGGATTTGCCTAGGCAGGCGAACTGAGCAGTTAACCCCCAAAAGTCAACAAAGAGTCAACGATAAGGGCACCCCATGGGGTGCCCTTATCGATCCCCCACGCCGAACTTTTGTGAAAACTAAAAAAGCTCCCCAACTCCGGCAGCTCGCGCAGGAGTACTTTGGCTACGAAGACCTCCGGCCCGGCCAGGAAACCGCCATTAAAGCCGTCCTTAAAGGTCACGACACGCTGGCTGTAATGCCGACTGGCTCAGGCAAGTCCGCTATTTACCAAATGACGGCCCGGCTGATTCCAGGGGCGACCGTGGTGGTCTCTCCCCTGATTGCCCTGCAGCGCGACCAGGTTCAGGCCATTGGTCAACAGGCGGTAGGTGAGGCGGCGGTGCTCAACTCTACCCTATCGGCTGCCGAGCGCCAGGAAACTTTTGAGAGCCTGGAGCGAGGGGACCTGGAGTTTTTATTCCTCGCCCCGGAGCAGTTCAACAATCCTGAAACGGTGGCCCAGCTCCAGAACGCGAAAATTTCTTTGTTTGTCATTGATGAAGCGCACTGCGTCTGCGCCTGGGGGCACGACTTTCGCCCTGACTACCTGCGCTTGGGGCCCGTGATTGAGTCTCTAGGCCACCCCTGCATTCTGGCGCTGACTGCGACAGCGGCTCCGCCGGTGCGCCAGGAGATTCTAGAGCGCCTGGGGATGCAAAATCCAGCCATTGTAGTGCGAGGCTTTAATCGCCCCAATATCTACCTCAGCGCTGAGCGATTTGAGAAAACTGCCGAGAAAGACAGCGCCTTAATTGAGCAAGCTGTCCAGGCGGCTAAACCCGCAATTGTCTACGCCGCTACCCGCAAGCGCACCGAGGAGCTTGCCACAGCACTGCAGGAAGAGGGCATAAACGCAGGGCACTACCATGCGGGAATGAAGCAGAGCGATCGCACGGCCACCGAAACCGCCTTTATGCAGGACGAGTTAGATGTCCTGGTGGCCACCATTGCCTTCGGGATGGGGGTCGATAAGCCCAACATTCGCACCGTCTTCCACGCTGACATCAGCGACTCCATCGACGCCTACTACCAGGAGATTGGCCGAGCCGGGCGTGACGGTGAGCCCGCCAGAGCCACTCTGTTCTATGACCCCAGCGATTTGAACCTGCGGCGCTTTCTCAACCAGCGGGGGCAGCTCGATAGCGAAGCCCTAGAGCAGGTGGCCGAGGCGCTTCAGCAGCAGGATGAGCCGGTTAGGCCCAAGGCGCTTGAGGCCCAGGTCGATCTGTCCAAAACTAAGCTTAAAAAAGCTCTAAACCAGCTGGCCGAAGTCGATGCCGTAGAAACCCTCGTGACGGGGGAGGTCGTTTCTACTGAGGGGATGGAGGATACTGAAGCCGCTGTGAGTGCTGCCCTAGCCGCCCAGGAGCGCCAGCAGCAGTTTGAGAAATCCCGGCTGGAGATGATGCGGGGCTACGCTGAGGTGCGCGACTGCCGCCGCAGGTACCTGCTCAGCTACTTTGGCGAAACCTTCGAGCCGCCCTGCGACAACTGCGACAACTGCAAAGCTGCTGCCAAACAGGAAGCCTCCAGTGACGCCAGCGCCAGCTCTAGCGATAGCGCTCCGGCCCGCATCCCCTTCCCGATCAACAGTCGGGTGCAGCACACCA
>DATNQE010000353.1:0-6852 GCA_036702895.1 Trichocoleus sp.
ACTCAGGAGGGTTTGAATAGCTCCGCTGTCGCGCTGTCTGGCCCGAGTCTCAAGTCGATTGATCTGCTGCGGAAAAGCCGAAGCATCACTAATTTGGGCCTGGAGCGCCAGTAAAAATGTGGGCAGTGTTTTGCCTGCTAAAACCGCCCCAAGCTCTTTCTGATCGAGGACTGAGGCAGGAGCACCCTCCTGCCTGCGAAATCTCCATAAATTGCGGAGATTGGTCAACTGACTGCGGCTGGTGTCGCTCAGATCGGTTTCTCTTCTATCAATGACACGAGGGCTACGGTTAACGGCGCTGGAGCTAGGACCGTTGCCGGAGTTAGGGCTGGAGGTATCAACCGTACGCGCTGCGATTGTGTGCCGCCGATTAGAGTCGGAGCCGGGAAGGGTTGGAGACAAATCGTCAGTTCTTCTTGTACGGCGCAAGGCATTGGCCTGGCCGCTGCGGTCTGCAGAAGATGAGCTGATATCGCTGTTGTCAATACTGTTGCGACGCTTTTTCCTTTTACCGGATGCAAACATGAGGGGTGTTTCTGGGGGGTAGGTGGGTTAGAGGGTTCTTAAGGGGGTTACCAGCCTAGCTTGGAGAAATTCTGGCCTTGCTCATATACCGGGGAACTGTTGCTGCAGTTCCGGAATTTCTCTCGCGCTGTCACTGACGAGTTGGGCTGAGCGCAGCACTAGCGTGGGAGCCTGCTCAAAGAGGGTACTGATGTCTTCCTGGGCAAAGGCTCGGACATCGCCGCGAGGGGTGGCAAAGGTCTGGCGGGCAATTTGGTTTTGAGTTTCTGCATTTGCCAAAAAGTCTTCCAACGGTTCAAGCGGCACAAAAGCAGCGTATAGGCCGCGAATGCGCTCGCGGTGGCTGGCGTCTTCCAGCAGGGGGAGGTACTCGATTTTGCCCTGAGCTGTTTCTGTGGGGTAGAGTATGCGGCCTTTCCCCAGGTCGTATTTGGGGCGCAGTTTGGCCAGTGTCTGCCGCTGTTTCTCGTCGCTGACGCTGGGCGGACTGAAGCCATCCCATAAGGGGGTGCCATCGTTGGCTCTAGATACCGGCTCAGGGGACGTATTGGGTTTGCGAGCCATTCCACCCGGCAATTTGGAGGCCCGTTGGGCACGCCGCTGGGCGAGATCGGCAGAGTTGTCTTGGAGCGCTGTGCGACGGCGTTTGCGCTCGTGCTGATCGACTGTATCGTCGGGAATGAAGACCCCTCGGGCGCGCTCTAAGCCATTGGCCTCGCTTTCTCGGGGGAGATAGAGCGTATCTCCGTCCTTGGTCTTGACGGCGTAAACCTTGCGGCCTTTGCCAATATCGTAGCGAGGCGGCAAGTTGCTCATCGCACTTTCAACTCCCAGCGGCGCTTTAGCGCTGATGTCTTCTCCCGGAGACATCAGATCCCGGCTTGCAGGTTGCCGCTTCAAAGGTGCTCGCTTGCTGACTTGAGGGGAGGCCCCAGAGGGCTTAGCGATCGCATTTGCACGGGGGCGTCCAGTATTGGGCTGATCCGGTGCTGAACTGCGAGCGCCCTGGCTACGGGTAGAAGCCGCGGGGGTTGATAGGCGGCGGCTAGGGGCGCTACTTCCCAAGGAGGGGGATGCTCCTGGGCGGACGATCGCACCCTCACTTTGCGATCGCATCCGACCCGCAGCCGTACCCCCTATAACATCGCGCCGGGCATTGCGGCGCTGCAGCGGGCCTTTTTGCCGCCGCCGCATTATTCTTTTGGTTTTGGCAGTACTCATAGCTGACTGTTCTCGGGAGTTTCCTTGGGGGCTACACGTTGGCCTTGTACACCAACACCATTTCCGCGTTTTGCAGGGAGTTGCGATCGCCCTTCAGCGTAAAGGTCCACTCGCTGCCCGCCTGCGCGATGCTCAGCGTGCTCGGCTGCAAATAGGTATTGTTCGGCACGGGAAGATCGTCATTGATGGTAAAGGTCGCCCCGCCGCTGCCGCTTGTGTACTGGTAGCGAATCAGCAGACCGATGATTTTGCTGCTGCTCATATTGGGGAACATATCGCGTGTAAAGGTAAGGGCGACCGCGTCACTGTCACCCGTGGTCATAGCGGCCCACTCGTCGGCAAAGTTATAGGCTAAGTCAAAGAAGCTGGTGGCGTTGTAGGGCTTGAGGACGCCTTTGACTTCGTTGGCAAACCGACTACCGCCCTGCTTAGCGGTATAGCGGAGCTTGATCGTGACATCTAGCAGATCCGCTGGGTTGTAAGACCCCTTCTTGCCGTTGAGCTCCAAGCGCCAGGTAGAGACGGCCCCTGTGCCCTCAAAGGGCAGGTAGCGCTCGTCGCCAAAGTTCAGCTCAAACATGCCGCTGTTTTCGGTGTATTGATCAACGTGAGACAGGGCTACCTGCTGGTTGGCGCGCCAGTTGGCCCGCACGTTAACGGTTGGCTCGTTGGCGGGGTCAATCAGGTGCTTCACCGCTTTGATGTCGGCATCCATCACCAGCTTGCTGCTGAGTTGAGTCAAGGTAGCGTTTACGCTTTGGCCTTCGCCAATGTCAAAGGCGAGGGACACCGTTTTGATTTGGCGGTTGTAGTGACCGGGGAAGTCGTAGTCAAACAGCTCCTCACTCAGCCGGAAGGTGCAGGCTCCCTGAGTTTTTAAAGCCAGCAGCGCCAGCGGATCGAGCTCGAGCAGGGAGATGTTTTTGGTGATTTCCAGGCGGCGACCGTCGGTTTCGGCATAGGCTTTTTCCATCCGATCGAGGTCTAGTTCTAGAGAGACCCCAGCCAGCAAGCCCTTGCGCTGGCTATCCCAGTGCATCCCAGTAATGTAGTTAACGCTACCCGCCTGGAGGCCCTTCTCAAAAATAAAGGCCTGCTCGGCCTGCTTGGCGTAGTCGTGTGCCAGCTTAAAGGTCTGGAAGAACAGGCTAGAGGTTTTGCCGCAGATCCAGCTGTAGAGCTCCAGATTGGAGAACTTACTCTTCATGAACTGGGCAATTGCTTTGCTGTTGGCGATGTCTTTTTCATGCATCAGCAGCTCCTGCTGCACCATGGCAATGCGGTAATTCTGGGAAGCAATTTGGTGGTTCAGCTGATTGATCTCACTCTCAGCCATGCTCTTTTGCAGTTCCCACTCCTGCCTCGACCGCTTAAATTGAGCGACCACACCGGCAACCTCGCCGCCCATACTGGTTCCCTCAGCAGCCGACTGCGTCGCCTCGCTAAACTGCTCTAGCATCGCGCCCACGTTTCTGCCCCCGGTCGTAACGCCAAAGCTAAAGGGACCGGCGGTAAACTGCGGCACTACGTAGGAGAGGCCGCTGACAATCCGCCCAAGGGTAACCACCCCATGCAGCGCGGCGCCAGCCGCCATCATTCCGATCTGAACCTCCTCTTCACGCAGGTACCCTGCCGTAATCAAACCGTCATAGTGCAGCACCTGGGCCTGGGCGCGTCGTTTGGTTTCCTCCAGATTCATCAGAGCGGCCTTGGCCTCATCAATTTGCCACTGCTTGAGCAGGGTAACGACTTCCAGCATCATTTCCTCCTGCTGGTGCTGCAGCAGGCTAAGCTCCTCGGAGTCTTTCTTTTCCAGGGCAGAGAGCAGGTTCTCCCCGAAACTTTTTAGCTTGCCCACCAGGTCGCGAGCCTTGGCCAGCAAAGCCTCAAACCGATAGTCTGGAACGCTCATGACCCCAGCCGCCAGTGCCGCTGCTGCAATGCCTCCCCCACTGGCGGCGGCATTGACCAGGGCCATCGGGTCAATCGGAGGCTGGAACAGGGGCAGCGGCTGGGCGATGCCGTCGATGTTCAAACAGGCGCGGATCTTGGCGAGACGATCTTCTACCCGAGTCCAATACTCTGTGAACAGCTCGTTTTCTTTGAGGAAGAAGTAGGGATTGGTAATGGTGTCGAACTGAGTCGCGGCAAAGCTGAGGCTTTGCTCATAGTCAATCACGCCGTTGGTCGCGGTGTTTTCCAGATCAATCAGGAAGTCGTAATCTTCCCGCTGCTCGCTGACGTAGTGCCTAAAGTCGCCGTAGGTTTTTGTCGGACTGAGCACGACTCGGCCCATATTCCTGGGCTTTTCGCCCAACAGGTCGTAGGCAAGGACATAGAGCATCCTGGCCTCTTGTATGCTCTCGCGGGTGTACTGCCGGAACAGCATGTCGCCCCAATCGAGCAGGTTATCGATGTAGCGCATCACAATGGCTTTGCGGTAGGCAATGGTGCGCAGGGCTGCGATCGCATGGGGGTCAAACGGATCTTCTAGATAAACCGCGAGCTGCGAGCTGTAGTTGCCCATCAGCTTGATGCGGTAGCCCAGCTGCTGAATAATCGCCAGGACTTCCTGCATTTCGCCCTTCCAAGCAGTCAGAAGGGGTATATCGCGGGAGGCTCTGGCTGCATCGGCATCCAGCCTGCCAACGGCAGCTTCTAGCGCCCTGAAGGTGGGCCAATCGGCAATTCTCCTGAGTTTATTGGCATCGGCAAAGCCTTTCTCATGCTGGTCGAGATCCCGTTTCCCCAGAAAGACTTCCTGATAGGGGGCTAGAACGGCTGCCAGCGCTGCCAGCGCAGCGCGAGCAGATTGAACCGCTGCACCCTCTGTCAGCAACGCCTCAAAAGCGTCGAGGTCGTTGCCCAGGGCCGCAAGCAGGGCATCGGGGTCGGCTGCTAAAAAGGGCAGAAACTTCCAGTAGTCTGAGGTCTCGGTGGGGTCAAAAATATACTCGTACCACTCCTTTGCCTGCTCAAACTGCTGGTTGGTATTGAGGGTTTGGGCAATCAGGAAGGGCGCATGGAAAAAGGCTTCCCAGTAGTAAATGCCGTTGGCGCTGTTGAAGTCGAGATGGCTGTTGGTCGGCTCCTTGTCGAACTTCTCCCGGCGCATCTGGATATTCTCAGGGGTTGAGAGCCCGAAGCTAATGGTCGGCGACTCGTTCATCTCCTGGGTGGACATTTGCAGCAGCTGCTCAATGCCGCCCGCAAACAGCAGCTGGTTGAGCTGTTCAGCCGTGCTGGAGGTGAGGCGTACCACCTCGTACTTCACGTCGTTGATCTCGTAGGGATGAGCCGCATCCGCATCGCTCATGTCGTAGACAATGGCGGCGTTACCCTTGATCAAATACAGGGTCTTTTGGCCGCGGGTACCGACATGCTCTAGCACTGCGTCTGGGCCAGAAGTCCGGATCGCTGAGGGAATGTTGCCCCAGCTGCCCACAATCGACACCGCCGGACCCAAATCGGTAGACTCGCGGACGCTGTCGTGAAGACGGTAATAGCGGATGCCCGAGAACAGGTAGATATAGTGATTCAGCACAAAGGCGGCGCTGATTGCCTCGTTGACATTGGCGTAGATGCGCGGATAGCCAGGGTCGATGTAGCGGGGAATGGTGTCTAGCACTTCGCTATTGGCGCTGCTTTGCAGGGTATAGCAGTAGTACTCGGTGCCTGAAATCAGATAGAGATATTTGCCCGATACATAGGCCGCATCAACCCGCTGGGTTGTCTGCAGCTTTGTGAGGGAGACTACCCCCCACACGTCTACCGTAGTGCTGGTATCGCCGGTGTCGCTGCGGTAGTACGACTGGGTGCTGTTGTTAAACAGGTAGGAGACGTAGTTACCCGCTGCATTGGCATCGGGCGAGGTAAAGGCGGCATCGATCTGGCTCCACCGTGGGAAACCCTCGTTGTTCGTTGAGAGGGTTTTGGGATAGCCCGCATCGGCCCTGCTGCCAAACTCGCCCGCTTCGTTAGGGCTAAAGCGCAGGTACTGGTCGCCTCGGAACAGGTATAGGGCGTTGGCTGCGCCCAGGGCGCCGGTGCCGACAAAGGTGGCATCGACCTGACTGTCCTGCCAGATGGCGCTGACGGCTGCCGTGCCGAGGCAAATCGAGGCGCTTAGGTCAGCGACAGCACCCCGATGCGTGCCTGCCCTAAGCCCCTGTAAGATCTCAGTGGGGCTTTGGCTATGGTCAAACAGGTGGTAGCTGTCGGTATCGGTGAGGATGACCACATAGCGGCCATCTGCGGTGGCAAACGCGCCAGTCACCGTAACTTCCGTGACATACAGATCGAAGACAGGCTGAGTGCCAAAAAATTCGTCAAAGTTAGGGCCAAAAGGTCGTCTGCTGCCGCTGTTTTGGCCAAAGTTAACAGCCTGATAGTTGCTCCAGGCTTTTGCCAGACTCTGGCCGCCATTGCCGCTGAAGGCCCCGTGTTTCTCGTAGAAAGCAAGGTGGTGAACGGCGCCGTTGGGGCTGCTGTAGCTAACCCCGGCAATCCACTGCTGGTCGTCGGCTAGCGCGTCAAAGGGGCGGGGCACGGGCTGCACGGTGCCGTCTTTAACGTAGTTGCGGGTGTCCGTGTCGCTGAGTATCCAGAGGCCGCCATCGAGCACCATCATGGCTTTGAGCAGGTTGCCCTGGCCCTGCACATTCTCGACCGTACGGCCAAAGATAGCTTCGAGCACCGATTTGACTCGGGGGTCTCCTGAGAGAGTGCTGCCAGCCGCCGTGTAGGTGGTGTAGGTGAGATCGCGAAGGCGAACCGCGTAAAAGGCGCCGTTAAAGGCGGCGGCGGCGGTCAGGGGACTCTCTAGCCGGGAGCCATCTGCTGGGAGGCCAAAGCGCGTGCGAATAGACGTAATCTGGCCCGTATCGCTGCGCAGAACGCTGCCAGAGGCATTGTTGAACCAGAAGCTCACCCCGTTGATGTCGGTAAAGGCAGCATCGATGGCATTCCAGCTGCTGGGCAACGCTTTGATCAATTTGGAGAGGGCGTAGGGTTCTTTGATCAGCGTGGCAAAAGAGGCCCCATCGTATTCGTAGACTTGCGCGTTGAGCGTCAGGTAGCTCGATCCATTAATGACGAAAGCAGAGT
>DATNQE010000503.1:0-2796 GCA_036702895.1 Trichocoleus sp.
AGGTCATCAGGGCGTAGCGGGCACTTAGAGGACTTCATCATCAGCTCAAGATACCGTTCGGCTAGGAGAGGGATGGATTAGGATAGCGATAGCGCTGCTTATAGAAGGGTTAGCCCCACAAATCGCTGAGGCAAAGCCTCCAATTTGCGCACTATTTCCAGCGTCTAGGCGAGGAGCGAGCATGACAGCAACACCAGAGACCCTCAGGCAGGGAGAACTGCTCAACCGGCTGGTCATCGACATTAATACCGCTGAAGAAGTGGGCCGAGTGGCAGAAGTTCTGGTAGACATCAGAGCCCACCAGGTAGAAGGCATTGTCTGCCGTTCTGGACTGATGGGGCGAGAGCGGCACGTCTACAGCTGGGTGCAAATTGAGTCAATTGGCAAAGACAGCGTTGTCATCAGGCCGATTACCGACCACGCGCCCCATCGTCTGGACGACGCGCATCCCTTGAGCGGACAGGAGGTTTGGTCAGATGCTGGAGACCGGGTAGGTCGTCTAGTAGATCTACGAATAAACGCCCGTACCGGCCTGATTCTGGCCTATGGGTTTGCGCCAGAGGGGCTGCGAGGGCTCACCGAAGGCGTATACACTCTGCCCCCAGACGCCATCATCAGCGCGGGGCGCAAGCGATTGATGGTGCGAGATGTGGCCGTAAGCACCCCAGACATTTTTGATACTAGCTGGGTGCAAAAGGCAGCCGATAAGGCCGAAACCCTCCGAACAGACTACTCCCCAACTCGCGAACAGCTCCACAACGCCCAGCAGAGCACTCAGGAAGTAGCGGATCAGCTGCAGGTGCAGGCCCGCAGACTCACTGACACGGCGAAGGGTCAGTGGGGTGAGGTGTTTGGCCAGTTTAAGAAGCGCACCCGCAAACTGCGAAATCAGCTGCGGGAAACAGTTACCGACATGACCGCAAACCTACCTGTAGGCCAGCAGCTCGATCAAGACGACAGCGCACTCACCGTTGATGTAGATTCGATGGAGATTTGGCCTGAGGAGGACACGCCGCCAGAACCCACTCCTCAGCCGCCTCAGTCTCTCTGAGGGCAAAAAGCTTCTAGGCAGCTGCTGGGGAATCACTGTGAGAAAGCAACCTAAATGGCCACCGTCCGCTAAATGAAGCGGGGGCGCTTGTAATTGCTTATTTCCCAAGACAGCTCCAGCGCTTTGCGAAAGTCATTCATCGAGCGCTCGGCATCCTGCTGCAGCTGAATGCGAGTGTTGCCTCGGCCAATGTAAGCTTCGGCCAGGTAAGGATCGATCTCAATCGCCAGATCAAAATCTTCTAGAGCGGTAGCCCACTCCTGCATAGCGTAGAGGGCGTAGCCTCGGTGGCAATAGGCCAACGCATAGTTGGGCTGTAGCTGCAGCGCTTTATCAAAGTCTGCGACCGCCTCGATTTGACGCCCCAGCTCGCTAAAAACTCGGCCCCGGCTGGCATAAACACAGGCACACTCAGCATTGAAGCGAGCGGCCAAAGTTAAATCTGCGATCGCACCATTAGCATCGCCTACACGAGCCCGTAAAGTACCGCGATGGCTGTAAAGATCAGCCAGCCGGAAGCGCAGATTAAGTGGGGTATCTTCGCCGCTAGTCTCCTGGGGGCTGGCCAGGGCCAACCCTACCAAGGTCTGGTTGTACGCCCGCTCCTGCAGGCTAGGATCAAGTTCTAGCACCGTAGTGTAGTCGGCAATGGCCCCCTGGCAATCCCCCAGCTCGTGGCGCAGCATTCCCCGGTTGATGTAGGCCTCAACAAAATCAGGTTGATACACCAGCGCCTGGTTGAGATCGAGGGTTGCCTGATAAAAATTTCCCAGCTGATAGCAGGCAACGGCTCGGTAGTTGTAGGCGGCGGCTAACCCTGGCTTGAACTGGAGCGCCTGGTCAAAATCAGCAACAGCCTGTTGGTAAGCCTGCCGACGATTTTCGGCTAGAGCCTCGTGGGCACCCTGCTTGAGGTAAGCTAGCCCACGCCGAAGATAGATTTTGGCGAACCGAGGTTGCTGCTGCAGGGCGGCGGTAAAATCTGCGATCGCACCGTCATAGTCTTCCATCTCTAGGCGCAGCTGCCCGCGATTGCCGTAACCCTTTACGCCTGTCGTCTCTAGAGATACGGCTCGGTTAAAGTCAGCCATTGCCAGAGCTGAATTGCCCAAGGCCCATAGAGCACTGCCCCGATTGATGTAGGCATTAACAAAGCTGACATTAAGACGAATGGCTCTAGAAAAATCCTGCACCGCCGCTTCTAGGTTGTGCAGATCCCGGTAAGCACAGCCCCGGTTGTAATAGGCTTTGGCACAGGTGGGGTCAAGCTGAATGACCCGATCAAACTGAGCAATTGCTGCCTGAAAAAAGCCCAGCCGTGCCTGCTCGATACCTGTATTTAAGAGTTCTCCCGGGGACATGGCGTTTCCTTAGCGGGGTTGACAGTGGGGCGATTCCCCTCCTGCAAAGACTCAGACAGGCTCCAGTGCATCTTCTTAATTATGCCTATAGATGCTTTTAGCGGCCACGACCGTAGTCAGACTTTAGAGATTCAGCAAGCGCATGAAGATTCGCCTGAGCGCTGGCACCCGGGGAGCCAAAGCCTGGGGTTCAAGCTAAACAAAGCGAAGAAGGGCCTAGCTCTCCGCACATTTCTGATGTGCAATCGCTCCGGCAGGCTGAAGGTCAAAAAGTTTTTTCATCAGCTCAAGCCGCTGCCGCCACTAGAGCCGCCGCTATGCGGTTGTGCTGCTCGACCAGTTGGGGCAAGTCCAGCGTGGCTAAGCGCCCTTGGTCAACCACTT
>DATNQE010000504.1:0-3735 GCA_036702895.1 Trichocoleus sp.
GTTACTCGGCAATGCCGCCTCATTGGCCACGCTACCGCCCAGATCAAAGTGGGAGTCTCGGCTCAGGCTGATTGTGGTGGGCAGTGTCTTCGGGGTGATGCCGTCTGCCTCGTACCCTGGGAATGCTGCTGCGATCGCGGCTGTCGCAGGATTGTTGACCGTGTTGATCAGGACAAGATACTGCTGGATGTCGGTGGGGTAAATGGTGACAGCCCCGACCGTGACAGGAGAGGGCAGGGCAGATCCTGGGATGGTGATGTCGAGGCGCTTGCCAGTGGCTACAGCAGCGCTGGCCACGGTAGAGACGCCAGAGAAGCCAGCTCGGTTTTGGTATTGCAGCCAGACGTAATAGGTTCCCGCCTTGGCGCTGGTGACGTTGCCGCTATTGCTGCTGTTGAGGGTAGGAGCAGGTGGATTTGCAGGTGTGCCAGCGTATTGATAGCGAACCACTCTATTCCCTCAGAAGTCCTTTCCATACAAGGCTAGGAGGGCAGAAGTATCAATCTTGAGGGTTGCTATTCTCGCATCAGTCCGGGTCGTATTTGGCGCTGAGTACCGTGAATTCCTTGGGCACCTTGGGGCTTTTCCCGCGCCTGCGCCTCACTGAAAAGGTGTTACCCGCAAAAGTGTAGGTCTCAATTGCAACTCCTCCTGTTGCCGAGATGCTGGCAGTTCTGTGGAGGACGTCCCCGACCCAGTTGACTTGTCCTGGGCTCATAACGGGGAGTGGGTCCGACAGCTCAACTTCTGCCCCACTACGGTTGAGTATCCATTGCCCCGCAGCCGCCTCATAAACTGCTCGGTCGAGGTTGTTGCTGTGCACAAGGTTGCTGATGGTTGGCCGCTCTGTCTGGACGGTAGGGTAGATAAAGCGCGTTGTGGGGTTTGGGGAGTTAACAATTTGTCCCACCCCCGAAAATTCAAAGACTTGGGTTTGGTTGTCCAATTCAATGGGATCGGCAAAGACAAAAATAAACTCAATGAACCCAGCCTGGTGAAAAATGAACTCGCGGCGAATCCATGACGGGCCGTTAAAGTTTGCCGCTAGCGTGCCTAGCCCAAACTGCCCGCCGCCGCCAACATTATCAAACGTGGAAAAAACTAGATCCTCCCCGACCGCGTTAAAGCCGCCTCGCCCTGGGCGCCCCGTTGTTGCGATCCAGCTATCGCCCTGCACGGTGAGCAGCCCCAAGGAAGGGACGTAAGGCATAGTAGCTACTTCGATTAGCTCGCTCGACTTGATGCGATCGCTGCGAGACTTCCTGACAACGAATAGTTTTGCCGTTTCTGGCTGGTAGAGCAGGAATGAAAAAGGTTCTGGTGTGGGCTCCTCTCTCCCACGCCGCCTACGCTCTCTCACCACTTGAGTGCCTTGAGTGAGATTCCCTTGAGTGCCAAGCTGCACCACTTCGCCGCTATCGGTGACAGCCTCCACTCCACCCGCACCGTTCACCCTGATCCGGTTCTGCCGGCGCAGCAGATCTAGCAGTTCCTGCCCAGCGTCTCTCTGCTCTCCTGCCATTACTTAAACCGCGCCGTGGTGTTGCTAACCGTCTCTTCTCTAGCCAGTGGAAGCTCAAAGCGCTGGCCATTGGCCTCTATTACCAGCAGCTCGCCTCTTTCGGTGCTGGTCTTGAAGATCGACGGCTGCTGCTGCTGCGCCAGCCTGGCCAACTCCTGTGCCACGTCGCGCTGGCTGGTTGAGCCTGAGGGAGTTCTTATCCGTGAGTTGGGACCGAATGCCATATCTGTCTATATCGCTGCACCTGCACATTAGCTCGCCCATCAGCGCAACCCCGAAGGATGCTCAAAGAGCAATTGGGCTAATATTGAGGCGTGCGATCGTATCCAATCAAGCGAGGTGACAGTGAAACCCTGGAAGCGTAAGCGACTACAAGAGGAGCTTTACTGGGAACGGCGGAGCCGTGAATGTGCAGAGAGCTTTGCTGGTCAGTATCCCAAGCAGTCAGCTAAGGATGTGAAGCAGCATGACGCCCGGATCGGAAGGATGAGGCGCAAGATGGGTGAGGCTGCTGCACTACAGGTGGAGCGCTCTGATTTTCCGCTCTACTGATGATTAGCGGTTTTCTGCGGCAGGAGGCTTTGGCGTTAGCAGGAATCACCTCTAACTTCCTGAACTACTTGGAGAGATGTGGCTTAGTTAGTCCTGAGCGCATCGGCAATAACCGTCGCCCCGTCGTGTTGTTCACCTGGCAACAGGTCCTGATTCTTGCCATGATCCGAGAGATGAGAGAGGATGCCTCGTTGCAGTCTCTTCAGGCGGCGGCTAAGTTTTTGAGCGAACAGGATGTGTCCTGTCACCTTAGCGAGAACCTGCTTGCTATAGGCGATTCCGTAATATGGTCAGGCTCAACATGGGAAGGGCTGAAATCCTTAATCCCGCATACCCCGTTTCGCTGCACCCTAACCATCTTCCCACCGCTCTCCAGCATCCTTCCCGATATTGAGCAGAGAGCCAAAGACTCAAGAGCCGTTGACTACGAGGGCTTTAGGGCAAGACTTCCTGTTGCGATCGCACTATAGTTGTGAGCTAATGATTACCGCAAGTGAGCTTAGCGCTGCCATAGGCAAGTTGCCTGATCCTGCCCTTTATCGCCCTGGTAGCAGGATTACGATTTGGATCCCTGAAGCCCCTAGGGTGATTGCGCTAACCGATGCTGGCAGCAATCCTCCCGTAGTGCCGATAACGGGCAAGATGAGATCAGTAAGTTTCTCCTGTGTTGAAGACGAGAGATATAGAAGGTTTTGGGCTATTCCTGACTTAGGGAAGTAAAGCCTGCGATCGCACTTCCAGAAGCCACGTCTTGAGGCTGATATGTTTGAGTATTTGGTGGAGGAGCTAGGCTCTCAGGAGTGGCTTAATGAAAAGGCTGCAGAAGGCTGGGAACTCGTCTGCATCAATAAAGAGTGGCGCCACGATCAGGAATGTGACATAGCCTATTTCAAGAGGTCGGTACAGTCATGCGATCGCACCCATCCCCAGTGCTAGAAATTCCGGCGATTCGGCAGAGGCGGCAAAACCTGCCCCAGTTTGTTGGAGCCTGCAATCTGCCGAGGATCTAGAGTAGGTGTGCCCCCACGATCGCGCCTGCGCTGCCTCACCAGCGGCCTATTTGCATCAAGCCCTACTGATAGGCTCATGCCCTCACAGGTGACCAACGGAGCACCTAGTGGGTTATTGCTGCCCTGATATCGGTGCGTCCATGACAGATCAGTGATGCGCCAGACGCCTCGCCTGCGATGCCTGTAGCCTTCAATATCAAGCGCATCTCCTGGCTTCATCTCAGGGTAGAACCACGCTACTTGGAATTGCCCTTGAGATGCTGCCATACTGCTGCGCCGCAGCTTCACCAGTAGTCCCTGCGTTGCCTCGGAGATGTTCTTAGCCCCTTGAATCTCCACACTGCCGCCGGGTCTGATGCGATCGCTAACGTCTGGCGTCGTGACTCTCCACTGCCACTTGGCTTGCCCTCCTGCCTGTGTGCCGTTCGGGTCGATCCGATCCTCCTCATAGCGTGGTTGCCTCACCTGGGGATTGGGCAGGCTGCCTACTTTGTCGGTAAATTCTACCGACTCTGCGATCGCCTCAAACTGGGGATCTTGAGCGCTGTATCTGCGACTGAATTCCGAGAAGCGCTGTTTGGCAGGCTTGATGATCCGGCGGCTGATAAAGTTCTCCGACTCCTGCCCCACCATAAAGTGTGGCGGTGGCTT
>DATNQE010000519.1:0-2863 GCA_036702895.1 Trichocoleus sp.
CCTCCGATCCCAACATCCGCTTTTATGCGGGGGCGCCTTTAATTACGCCCGATGGCTATACTCTAGGCACGCTATGCGTGATTGACTACAAACCCCGCTCCCTAACGCCAGCGCAGTACTCAGCTCTCCAGGCGCTGGGGCGGCAGGTCATTAGTCAGCTGGAACTGAGGCTCAAACTGGCTGATTTAGGCCGCGAAGTTGAGCAACGTAAGCGGGCGGAGAGCCAGCTAAATGAGCTCAATAAAGTGTTGGAGCAGCGGGTAATTGATCGCACTGCCGATCTGCAGGCGATTAATACCCAGCTGAAATTAGAGATGTCCAGCCGCGAGCAGGCTGAGCAGCTCTTTGAGTAGTTGCTGAGTAGTTGAAGATAAGGAGTTGCGGATCGAGCTCAGGATCATGTCCTGTCGTTAGCCAATCTACTTCCCAGCAGGGTAGCTCTGTACTACGGCTAACCCTCACAGTCCTAACTGTTGAATAATCCAGCGCAGCAGCATCAGCGACAGAAAAACGCAGCCGATAAACACCGCAATTAGCCCACCAATCAGTAAAAAGGCAAACCAGCGGTTGTTGCGGCGATTTTCAGGGGGCAGCTGCAGATGCTCCTCCAACAGGCGCATATTGCGGACATTGGACTTCCAGGTGGCGTCAAAGATATCCCCCACAACCGGAACGGTGCCTGCTACCGTTTCCAGCAGAATGTTGAAGGCCATGTTGGAGAGCATTGATTTAGAGGCTCCCAGGCGTGCTGCTTCTAGCACGATGTAGGCAGAGAACAGTAAGCCAGCTGTGTCGCCGCCGCCGGGCAAGAGGCCAATGATGGGATCGAGGCCAAAGCGAAACCGGGTGCCGGGGATTGCGATCGCACTATCTAGCCAATGGCTCAAGCTACGCAGCCGCGCAATTCGAGCAGGTACAGCAGAAGCAGCAGGAGCGGGAGGGCGCGACATGGTGGGTACAGCGAAAATCTTCGAGCTCAGCAAAACCAAAGCTTTCTGAGCCTAACGAGATCGCCCGGGAAAAACAACTGCCTAAGCTAGCGTTTTCCCCACAGTCCTAGGGATGTGGCGGAGTAAATTACCAGGGCCAGCCAGATCAGGCCAAAAGTCACCGCGTGAGTGGGTGTGAAAGGTTCGCGGTAGAGAAACACCCCCAGCATCAGCTGAATCGATGGGGCCAGGTATTGAAAAAAGCCCAGAGTCGATAGCCGCAGCCGCTTGGCAGCGTTATTAAACCAGAGCAGCGGCAGCGACGTCATTACCCCAGCGCCAACAAAGAGCAGCGTTAGCTGCCAGGAGACGGCAAAATGGCTTTCTCCAGTAGCGCTCCAGTAGAGCACAAGCGCGATCACAAATGGCGTAATCAGCAGCGTCTCCACTGCCAGCCCCACCAAGGGAGTCACGGGCACAATCTTGCGCAGCAGCCCGTAAAAAGCAAAGGAAAACGCCAGAGCCAGGGCAATCCAGGGAACCGAGCCAAACTGCCAGACAAAGTTACCCACTCCCAAGGCTGCTAACAGCACTGCCAACCGCTGCCCCCACTGCAATCGCTCCTTGAGAAATATAAAGCCCAGCAGCACGCTCACCAGCGGGTTAATAAAGTAGCCCAGGCTGGTTTCCACCACCCGATTGGTGTTGACTCCATAGATGTATAGACCCCAGTTAAAGGTCAGCAGCAGGGCCGTCATCAGCAGGCGCAGAAGGGTCTGGCGCGATCGCAAAATCTGCCCCACTTCCGACCCCCGCTGGAGGATCAGCAGCAGCCCCGACAGAAATACCGCCGACCAGATCATGCGGTGAGACAGCACCTCCACCGGGGGCACCTGGCCAAAGAACTTCCAGTAAATTGGCAGCAGCCCCCAGGCACCGTAGGCAAGTACAGCGTAAATCGGCCCAGCCTTTAGGCCCGGCGGCGGAGCAGAAAGCTCAACGGTGGATTCTTTCAAAGGAGGGTCCCAGGCTAAAGAGCCTTCATCCTAACGAGGGGCAGCGCGGTTCCGGCAATCTCCCCCGCTAATAGTACCCATGAACAACATCGATAGAAGACATCCCCTAGTTCCTCAAGTGCCGCTGGCAAAAAACTGGCGAAAGTCCTCGTCCTGACTGCTGAGCTTGGCCCACTCCACGCCTAGCGCCTGAAACTTTTCCGCTAGCCGAGCACAGGCCGGACGCTCAGTGGCGTAGTGGCCTGCATCTATCAAGATGAGATTGCGATCGCGCCCC
The DNA here is from genome assembly GCA_036702895.1 of Trichocoleus sp. Classification (GTDB taxonomy): domain Bacteria; phylum Cyanobacteriota; class Cyanobacteriia; order Phormidesmidales; family Phormidesmidaceae; genus JACVSF01. The sequence continues at coordinate 2,223 of DATNQE010000519.1, forward strand.
TCCTGAAACTGATGAAACTTGCAGTCAGAGGTCAGATACACCTGAGCCCCCGTTTTGGCGACATCCTTCATAAAGCTGGCGCCCGAGCCGCCCAACACCGCAACCCGGCTAATGGGTTGCTCCAGATCTGCCGCTGGGGAGTAGATCAAATCAGGCGGCGCTAGCTGCGTCTGAATCCGCTCCAGCAGCCCCTTCAAACTCAGACCAGGATTCAGATTGCCCACCCGTCCATAGCCCAGCTCCCCCTGGGTTGGCACGATAGGCTCCACCTGCTCCAGCTCCAGCAGTTGGGCCAGCAAATCCGCCGTGCCGTCTTCTACCTGGTCGAAGTTCGTGTGCGCCGTGTAAACCCCAATGCCATGGGTAATGCCCAGCCGCACCATCTCCCCCACCGGGTCGCCCTTACGCACCGTCTTTAGCGGACTAAAGATTAGCGGATGGTGAGCAAAGATCAAGTTCACCGGCGCCCCCCCTTGCCGCAGTGCGATCGCTTCCTGCATCACTGCTAGCGTCGGCGTCAGACATACCAGCACACCCGCCGCTTCATCAAGAATTCCCGGTTCTACCTGCCAGCCGCAGTTGTCCCAGCTCTCTTGCCAGGCAGGATTGGCCCAGGATTCGAACCAGTTGATGAGATCGGC
>DATNQE010000522.1:0-4289 GCA_036702895.1 Trichocoleus sp.
CTCTCATCCTGGTAGTCAACAAGCTGGATCTTGTAGAAGGAGGCACTCTGCCAACCCTGCCCGATCCGGCCCTACCCGCGGTCTACACAGCCGCCGCTCAAAATCAGGGCATTGAAGCCCTAGAGCAGACCATCCTTAAAACTATTGCCGCCGATAATCTCTCTGCGGCCAACCTCGATCTAGCTATTAACCAGCGGCAGGCCGCTGCGCTCGCCCGCGCCCAAGCGGCTCTAGAGCAGGTGCAGGAGACTATCAATAATCAGCTACCGCTGGACTTTTGGACGATAGATTTGCGATCGGCCATTCATGCGCTGGGAGAGATCACGGGCGACGAAATCACCGAGTCTATGCTGGACGAAATTTTCAGTCGTTTCTGCATCGGCAAATAGAGCTAGCCAATCCCTTTGCACCTTCCCTTGTTTTTCCCGATTGCTTCCTAGAGTGAGCATAACCAGAGCCGAACTGCTTCTGAACCCTCTTTGCTCAAAGCAACCGCGTTCTCCAGTCCCCCCACCAGTCTGATCTAGTCCCCCCATGAGTACAGCCATCCGTCAGGAGCATCCCCCACTAACCACGCCTCCAAAGGCGGCTCCCCCTGCTGATAGAGCTGAACGGGAGCATTTCCGCGCTATTTGGCAGGTTGATACGACCGGCAAATTAATTCGCATTGCCTCCTCTCTCTAGCATTTCTTCAACGACCACACGTTTCCTCCTGAGAACCGAGCCAACCTACTCCCCATTGCCCGCTGCGCTACTCTAGAGCTGCTGCGGGCTTTTTATGTCTTTGGCCAGTTCGCTTAGGACAAGGGTGATCGGTCAGCTGCTAAACCTAGGACAGCGACCTGGCTCGCAATCGCCTCTTAACTGTGTCTATTCAAATGGCCTAACCCTAGTGGCGGTTGCTATATTTGCCCGATTTTGGGCCTAGGAGCCGATAGCCCGCCCCCAGATAGGTGTCTTGCAGCTGTTTTTCGCCTATTAAAAGATTGGTCTGTCGCTTATCTACCGACGTACCGCCCGACGTATCGAATTGTCGTCATCTGTACTTTTGCCATGAGCTTTAAACGCGCCAGCGGCGTTTTGCTGCACCCGACGTCCCTACCGAGCGCCTTTGGCATCGGTGATTTGGGTAAAGCCGCCTACGACTTTGTAGACTTTTTGGAGCGCAGCGGCCAAACCCTCTGGCAGGTGCTTCCCCTCGGCCCTACAGGCTACGACCATTCCCCCTACACCATGAACTTCAGCGCCTTTGCCGGCAACCCGCTGATGATCAGCCTGGAGACGCTGGTGGAGGAAGGGTTGCTGACCCACAGCGATCTTGAGCCGCTGCCCGACGCCAACCCCAACCGGGTTGAGTTTAGCCGGGTGATTCCCCACAAGCGGCGTTTTTTGCAGCAAGCCTTCGAGAAGTTCCAGTCTGCTCCGCCGGGAGATAGCCAGGCTCGGCTCGACCGATTTAGCCAGGAGCAGGCCTGGTGGCTAGACGACTTTGTGCTGTTCATGGCGCTGCTAGAAGCCAATGACGGTAAGCCCTGGAGCCAGTGGGACCATGCCGTTGCCCGTCGCCAGCCGGAAGCTTTGCAGGCGCAGGCCGAGGCGCTGAAGGATCAAATTGCCTTCCACCGCTTTTTGCAGTTCGTTTTCTTTGAGCAGTGGTCTAGGCTGCGAACCTACGCTAACCAGAAGGGCATCCAGATTGTGGGGGATGTCTCGATCTACGTGTGCCACAACAGCTCAGACGTGTGGGCACACCCGAAACTCTTTAAGCTCAATCCTGAAACGCTAGATCCTGCCTACATTGCCGGAGTGCCGCCCGACTACTTCAGCGCTACCGGGCAGCTCTGGGGTAACCCGGTCTATGACTGGGATGAGTGCCAGCGCACCGGCTTCGACTGGTGGACTCAGCGCTTTAAGGCCACACTGCAATACGTGGATATTGTGCGGGTAGACCACTTCCGGGGCTTTGAAGCCTACTGGCAGGTGCCCGCTGGGGAAGAAACTGCCATTAACGGCGAGTGGGTCAAAGCGCCTGGGGAGGAGTTTTTCCAAACCCTGGGCGAGCGCCTGGGCAGCCTGCCGATCATGGCAGAAGACCTGGGCATCATCACGCCCGAAGTGGAGGCGCTGCGCGATCGCTTCGACTTCCCCGGCATGAAGATCTTGATGTTTGCCTTTAGCGAGGGGCCCAAAAACACCCACCTGCCCCACCACTACCCCCGTAACTGCGTGGTCTACAGCGGCACCCACGACAACGACACGGCCCTGGGCTGGTGGGATACCCTGCGGCACGAGGAAAAGCAATTTTTGGCTGAGTACTTCGGCTACAGCAGCCCAGAGGAGATCCCCGAAATCAACTGGCTGTTAATCCAAGAAGCGCTGGCCTCAGTGGGTGATCTAGCGGTGATTCCGCTGCAAGATCTTATGGGCCTAGAGGGCTGGGCGCGAATGAATGACCCCAGCAAAATTCCGGGCAACTGGCGCTGGCGCTACGGCAGCTCGGATTTGCTGACGCCGGAGATTTGCGATCGCTTGCGCCACCTGACCCAGCTCTACAGCCGCTAACCATTCCTCGCTAACCGTTTCTAAATACAACGCAAAGGGGGCAGCGAGTTCGCTGCCCCCTTTGCCTCACTCTAGCTCTCTACAGGAAAAGCCAATGATTTACTGGTTTTGCGAAATTGTGTTGACGGAGAACGCAGAGTCAACCCGCAGGTCTAGCTGGTTCGGGTCAATCACAATCACCGCATTTTGATTGGTCGCCGTGCCGGTGCCGGTAATCACCTGACCGACCAGACCGCCCAGATTCTGGTTACCCAGAATAGAGCCCAGAACTGACTGAGCTGCCGCCGTTACCAACGCCCCCTGTAGGTTGCCCGGATTGACGTTTTGGGTGGCCGCAATCGGGTTAGACCCTGCCCGAATGGGGTAGCTGGTGTTGCCCACAACCAGCTGATCTGCCACAAACTGAGCCGCTGTAATCGACGAGCCCTGAATCGTGACGGGCACGATCCGGCCCTGTACAGTGCTACCAGCAGGAATCAGCACCTGGTTACTGGCATTGCGGACTGGGGCGGCAACTTCCAGAGTGGTAGCAATGGTTTGACCAGGAGCCAAGATGATATCCACATTACCCGCTGAGCTGGGGTAGCGCAGATCAATTACGGTACCGGCCGCTACCTGCAGCCCTGTGTTCTGGGTGCCGCCCGTGGTAGGCGTCGGTTGGGAGGGCTGGGAGCCGGGGTTGGCACCAACAATGTAGCCCGTCACGCCAGAACTCGCATCCAGGGCGGGCAGGCGGCCCTGATCGACTAGCGCCTGGTAGATGAAAGCAGCCACATCCGCCCGAGTCGCAACTCGCTGAGGATTGAGTGCATCAACGTTGGGGTAGTTCACGACGACCCCATTTTGAGTGGCGGCGGCCACTTCATCCTGGGCATAGCTAGGAATTTGGTCCTCGTCCCGATAGACATCAAGTACCTGATTGACGTCGCCATTGGCAGTCAGGTTCAGGCCATTGGCCAGAGACACCAGCACCTGTACCCTAGGAATTTCTTGGTTGGGCTTGAAGGTGCCGTCGGGATAGCCCGAGAGGAAGCCGCTGCTATAGGCTCCTCGAATAACGTTTTGGGCCCAGTAGTTGGCGGGCACATCAGGGAAGTTGGGAGCAGAGCGGGTAGACGGCTGGCTAAAAGCTTGCTCAACGATGGCGGCAAACTGCGCCCGCGTTACGGGCTGGTTAGGTTTGAAGGTGCCATCGGGAAATCCGGCGATAATATTTTCTGCCGCCAGACGCTCAATGACGGGCCGCGCCCAGTAGCTGAAGCTGACGTCTGAAAAGCGAGCCTGCTGGGCTGCAGCCGGAGAAGCAGTGACGAGCGGAGCAGCGGCCCCGGCTACCGTGCCAAGGGCAACTAAAAGAGCACCTCCTGTCTGCCACTGGGAAAATCTAGACATTTTCATCATCCTTATAATGCTGCTAAACGGAAATTATTCGGTGACGGTAGTGGATTAAGCCAGATCAGACTGGCTCACCCTGATCTGCATCAGCGTCAGCTTTTGCATATGCCTGCGGCATTTGAATAACGCTTTAAAGAAATGCTTTGGGGGCGCTTGCTGGTGCGATCGCAAACAGTTGCAAATAGCACAAGCTGATGTTTTATGAGAACCTTGACTTCGTATTCCAGCGTAAGAATCTATGCGAACCATTAGCTTCCGACTAAAGAGTGAAAACCGCAGCCAAAAGGCGGAAAGTCCCTGTTTTATGCAATTCTTTAGCCTCTACAGGAAAT
>DATNQE010000525.1:0-4686 GCA_036702895.1 Trichocoleus sp.
CGACCGTATCGCTCAAAATTTCTGTCAGCGGCTGGGTATTTGCCATCCCTCAACCGTCCCTAAGCAAGTAAGCTCTGAAGCCGGATTAAGCAGCAATAGGCTAATAACAGGCAATAAAAAGACCGGCCTTGACCGGTCAGGAGAGGTAGACAATAACGCGAATTGCGTCATGGAGTTAGCAAGCTCATTTTTACAGCTGACCGAAGGAGGAGCGTCTACCTTGGGGTAGATTGGCCGGTGCACGGAGATCGAGGCTAACTATTGAGTTGATTCAAGGTTTTATAGAGGTTGCTACGGGCCGGTACCAGGCTTTAGCGATACTCACCCTCTGCCACCACGTCCCAGGTTTCACCGTCTACACAAACGAGTACCTGCAGGCTGTACTCGATGGGATAGAAAGCACTTATGGTCGAGAACTGGGGTCGGTAGACATAGCAAAGCTGAGCGTCCGGATGGGTTTGGTAAAGCAGCAGGTAGTTGCCTTCCTGATACAACTCTGCGTAGGTCTCTAGGTCGGTGAGGCTGCCGTCGAAGAGGCAGAGGGTGAAGTCTTGAGTAGTAGGGTTCCAGCCGAAAATTTTGAAGGGATGGCAAGCTATCGGACCATGTACCGTCTCCCAACTGCAGTTGGTTAACACCAAAAAGCTCTGGGTTTGTAGGCAGCTTAGGCCGGGACAAGATGCCGTTGCCTCTCCTGCATCTGTCGCTGTGCCCTCTGCGGCGATAGCCAGGCTACGGCCAGAAAAAGGCTGCATAGGTTTACCCTCAAAAATTACTGCAAGCAATGTCGGTGGTTCCTATCCCCTTTCGCGAGCAGCCAGTTCCGTTTCCGGCAGGCTTTATCGAAAGCAGACAAACCCGGCAAGTTTAGGTTTCCCAGAAAAAACTACCCAATACTGGAACCGCTATTACCGAGTTGAAGCCAAGGTAAATTTTGAGTAAAAGGTCTAGTATCTACCGCTTGAGGGGCTTTCTAAAGTTGATGTCATACTCCTGTCTAGAGAGATATACCTGTTAGGCTACGAGGCCGCAGAGGTCTCTGTAAGATGGGCTACAGCCGTCGCTAATTGGGTGATCTCTACCGGTTTTTGTAAGTGCACCTGGAAGCCAGACTCTCCCCCTTGAGGCGGTACTTCGAGCGGCCCTGATGGGGCCAGGGCGATCGCCGGTAGGGGCGCTCTGAGCTGCGGCTCTAGCGCGCGCACTTGACGGATTAGCGTATAGCCGTCGCCATCGGGCAGCTCCAGGTCACTCACCAGGATATGGGGCCGGAACTGCAGCAGCAGCGACACAGCTTCTTCCACAGAGCTGACTGCATGCACTATTGCCCCAGTTGCCGTCAGCATGGTGATGTAGTGTTCCTTGACTGATGGGTCAGCTTCGACCAGTAAAACTCGAACTTCGCCTAGGTCAGGGCAGGCAGCAGGAGCCAAATCTGTTATGTGAGCGACCGTCTCGTTATCGGGGAAGGGGGATTGGGCTGGGCGAGTGTCGGACCCCTCCCCTATAAACAATTCAGAGGCAGGGCGTTCAGGAGCAAGCAGTTCAGAGGTAGGTACTTCAGCAGCGGCTTCTTCCGAGTCATCCTTGACCATCCGGGGCAGTAGCACAGTGAAGGTTGCTCCTTGCCCTGGCCCCGGACTATCCGCCTGAATGCTGCCTCCATGCAGCTCCATCAGGTGTCGCACGATGGCTAGGCCCAACCCCAGCCCGGTATGGCTGCGGGTGAGGGAGCTGTCTCCCTGATAAAAGCGCTCAAAAATATGGGGCAGAAAGGCGGCGTCAATTCCTTTTCCGGTGTCCTGCACCTGGATTTGCACCTGATCACCCGCTTTGCCTAGACGAACATCAATGCGACCGCCGGGCGGGGTGAATTTGACCGCATTGGATAGTAAATTCCAGATCACCTGCTGGAGTCGGTTGCGATCGCCCCTGACATATTCAACCTCAGGGTCAAAATCTGCAACCAGAATAATGTTTTTTGCCTGCACAGCTGGCAGCACAACCTCCACAGCTGCGCGTACCACCGGAGTAATCTCTAGAGGCTCAATTTGCAGCCGTAGATCCCCTCGAATAATGCGAGATACATCTAGAACATCTTCGATCAGCCGCTTCAGGGCATCCAGGTTGCGCTGAATAGTCTGAAACGCCTGGGACATCATTTGTTCGCCTAGGCTTCGGCGCTCTAGCAGCTGCAGCCAGCCCTGCATTGCGTTAAGAGGCGTGCGCAGTTCGTGAGAGAGGGTCGCTAAAAATTCGTCTTTGACCCGGTTAGCAGCTTCTGCCTCCTGCCGTGCGGCTTTTTCTCGCGCTAGCAGTTCCTCTCGCTCTTGTTCAGCCCGCCGCCGGGCGGTAACATCGCGCCAGGTCACCACAACGCCATCGCCAAAGCGGGCAGCCCGCACATCTAGAGCAACTGCTGTTGAGAGTACAGGGCTCTCTAATAGGGCTGTGGGGTGTTCTTTAGATTGCTCCGACAGGTCTTGCAGCAGCAGATTTAGGGGTTGTTGTTCGGGGGAGCCTTTGGGGGAGCTTCCAGATGGCGCTGCCGGTGCTGCTGCCTCTGGGCTGGGTGTAGACGGCTGTAGCCAGAACTCCTGCATCAGCGGTAGACCTGTTTCGACAACTTGGCGGTAGGCGTCAAACAACCCCGTCTGACGATGGATGGGAAAGCGATCGCACAGCCGCTCGCCTAGGGGCACCTCGCCTGCCACCGAAAGTTGTTTAATAGCGGCTCGATTGACGTACTCGATGCAGAAATCAACAATTTGACCCGCGTCATCGCGCAGAGCAGTATAGATGCCAAAGCAGTCCAGCATAATTTCGAGCGACACTTGAAAGCGGTCTTCGCTCACTTTTAGCGCCGACTCCGCCCGCAGTCGGGCCTGGCGCTCTTGCCGTTCCCGCAGAGCTCGCTTAACAGCCAGCACTAGGCGATCTAAGCGCTGTTTAAGCACATAGTCTGTAGCCCCTTGTTTTAGGGTTTCAATCGCCAGCTCCTCCCCCAAAACTCCGGTCACCAAAATAAAGGGGATGCCAGGATACTGCCGACGCACAATCTCCAACGCCGACAGCCCATCAAAACTGGGTAGCGAGTAGTCAGCCAGAATTAAGTCGATTGTGGTATTTTTCAGTACTGAGAGAAAAGCTTCACGAGTTTCTACACAATAGAATTGACCGCCCACCCCAGCCCCTAGGAGGGTCGAGCGGATCATCTCTCGGTCAAAAGCAATGTCCTCCAGAAGCAAAATTCGGGGGTAAGTCATGGGTCAAACCTGACAGCAGTGAGTAACCTCCGCTCAGGTTGTTGGATGCTTGCCCCGCTTAGGCTGCGCTGCCTGCATACTCTACAGGGTGCCTAAAGCAGTCATCCTTAACAAACCTTGTGTGGGTAAGGTCGAAGGCATCTGTGTAGCATCTAGTTTCTCGGTTCTCAGCGGGCGAAGCACAGGTATACTGAGCCAAATTCTGAACAGAAAAGTGCCCTGAGCAGCGGGCGGCAAATTGCCAACACTTCTGTAGAATGCTCTATTTCCTTAGGTTTCGGCATCTCCCGGCAGTACCAATCCAGGTGCCGTTAGTCTCTGCCTTCTATATGAAAGAACTCACTCCTTCATCCAGATGGGTCTGCTTGCCCACAGACTGCTCAATCACAGCTATAGACTGCCCAATCACAGCTTTAGTAGCCTCCACTGACGTTAGACAGCTCCGGCGCTTTTTTCAACCGCCCTTTCTGTCTCAACGATTGCAGGGGCGATTTAGCACAGTGAAACAGCGCTAAAAGACGGCACGATGGCACGACTTCTTCAGGGTAAGTTGAAGTCTAGAGCGAGTTGAAGGAGCCAGGCTCAGCCGTAAGAGGAGACAGCCCAGTGGCCCGTGGTAAGGAGGATGAGATTGCACTCTCCTTGCCACGGACCAACAATACGCTTTCTGGAACAACAAACTTTCTGGAGCAACCGCCGCAGCGTTACTTACAGCAGTTGGATTGCCCCAAAGTAGGGTTCTGGCCTAATTACAGACTGGGCGTTACGCCAGTCTCAGCCTGAGTAGGCGCGGGGCCAACCTCGCTGTACCCCATTTGGCTAGCCGCCTCGCGCAGCAAGGAAATTTGCTCCTGAAACTCTAGGCCCTCAATCTTGTTAAGCAGCTGCCTCACTGCGTCGGTAGCCTCGTATCCATTCGGCATGTCAACCACTCGGCGCCCCATTTCCTCGGCCCAGACATACCAGGTCAGCAGTTGATTGTTGGGTGTCAGGCCGCCGTAGGTGCGGGAAGCGGGCGTATCGGCTCTGTCTACGATCTCGCGCATGACGTTGAGCTGCTCTTCGTGGGACTGGCCGTAGATGGATTGTGCCAGGGGCTCTACCAAGTTGAGATCGGTCGCTTCGGGAGCTGCAGGCGTAATAGAGCCGCCCATCTTTTCATAGACGTAGTAGAGCAGCGCTAGCTTATCGTCTGTTCCTAAATCGCCGTAGGCCTTAAACAGGTCTATGGTAGATGCAGACTGAATTTGGTCGTACTCAGACCCTAGGGGAGACATGGCAAATTTCCTCGTACAGGTATCTAACGGGGTAGTGTTTAACAGATTTTGAAAATGCCGCTAAAGGGCACGGCGAGGAGTTAAAAAAGGGTGATCAAATAGATGATCAAAAGGTGGAAATAGGGACAGTATTAGCCCTAACT
>DATNQE010000569.1:0-2966 GCA_036702895.1 Trichocoleus sp.
GAGCTGAGGTTGACGCCGTCGCCGATGACGGTGTACTCCATTTTGCGCTGGGAGCCGATGTTGCCCGAAACCACTTCCCCAGAGCTGATGCCGATGCCGATGCGGATTTCGGGCTGGTTTTGCAGGACGCGCTCAGAGTTGAAGCGCACCAGCCGCTGGCGCATATCCAAAGCTGACTGGACGGCGGCCCAAGCGTGATTTTTTAGGGGCAGCGGTGCACCAAACACGGCCATTAGGGCATCGCCGATGAACTTGTCGAGGGTGCCTTCGCAGTTAAACACCGCTTCAACCATGGTTTCAAAGTAGGCGTTGAGCATTTCCACTACTTTGTCGGCTTCCAGGTTCTCGGTCAGGGTGGTATAGCCCCGAATGTCGGAGAACAGCACCGTGACTTCCCGGCGCTCGCCTTTCATCAGCAGGTCGTCGCCCAGGGCCATGACTCGCTCGGCTACGCCAGGGGTCATGTAGCGGTAGAGGGTTGTCTTCATCCGCTTTTCCTGACTGATGTCCTCTAGCACCATCAGTCCACCCCGCACGCCGCCCTCGGGGTTGTTTAAAGGGTTCACGGTGAGGTTGATACTGCGCTCTAGCATCTGCACCTGAGCGCGGCTGTAGGGGGAGCTGTTGCTGGTAGCTTCGCCCCAGGGCCAGAAGTAGCCGCTATGGTTGCGATCGGGCAGCATGAGGGTGCAGCCGCCGGAACTGCCGTTGCGCTGGTTGAAGGCCGACCCAGGCACGTCGCACTCAGAGCCGCTGGGGCCACCCGACATAACTGCTACCCGCAGCGTTTGCTCAGGCACGTAATGTCTGGCCCCGGTCGTCAGGCTATCTTCCAGGCGGAACTGAATTTTATCGAGCGGGATCACGTCCCAGACGTAGCGGTGGAGCAGCTTGGCTTCCCAGGTTTCCTTGAGGCCTCGGGTGCTGTCATCTCCGAGTGGACAACCCAAGAGCTCAATGGCGGCATCGTTAATGGTGACGATGCGGCCCTCCATATCAGTCGAGATGACGGCATCAGAGAGGCTTTGAAGAATATCTTTTTGGTACTGCTTCTCAACCAGCACCTTTTCAAAGAGCTTGGCGTTCTCCAGCGCAATGCCCGCCTGGATGTTGAAAGCCCGCATAAACTCTTCGTCGGAGCTGGTGAAGCTGCCCTGCTGCTTGTTGATCAGCTGAGTGACAGCGATTAGCTTACTGGACGAATCGTAGACCGGCATACAGAGAATAGTGCGGGTGGTGTAGCCGGTCTGCTTGTCTGCATCGGGGTTGAAGCGGGGATCTTGGTAGGCGTCGCGGATATTGAGGGTTTCGCCAGTGGTAGCGACGTAGCCAACAATGCCAGAGTCGGAAGGGCTGCGCAGCTCAATTAGCGTTTTGCCATCGCCTGATCGCACCTTGGACCAGAGCTCGTTGCGGCCCTCATCAATTAGCCACAGGGTGCTGCGATCAGCCTGCATCAACAGCCGCGCTTCCTCCATTACGGACTGGAGGGTTTTCTCCAGGTCTAAGCTCTGCTCCAGCGAGGAAATAGCTTTGAGCAGCGAGGAAACGCCCTTTTGATTACGGGCTGCGATGTAGAAGGAGTTGCAGCTCTCTAAAATGACCCCGATAGAGGCGGCAAATTCCCGAAAGCTGCGCTCATCTTGAGGATCAAAAGGCAGCTCCGCCTGTTTGTTGAGCAGCTGCACCACTGCCACAGTGTTGCCCGCTTTATTGGAGACGGGCATGCAGAGTATGTTGCGGGTGCGGTAGCCGGTCTTTTGGTCGTGGCTAGGGTCAAAGCGGTCATCGGCGTAGGCATCGGGAATGTTGAGATACTCGCCAGTGGTGGCCACATGGCCAGCAATGCCTTTGCCCATCGGCACGCGGATCTCTAGAGGCCGCTCGCCATCGCCCTGGGCGATTTTGGACCACAGCTCCTGCTTCTCGTGATCCACCATAAAGATTGTGGTGCGCTCCGCCTGCAAAATCTGGCCGATCTTCAGGGTGAAGGCCTCCAGAATCTGCTCGAGCATGGTTTCCAGGGACTCATTGTTGATCATGTCAATGGCCCGCAGGAAGTGCTCAAACTCCCGCGTGATCTGGTCGAGCAGATCGATAAATTGAGGGGTCGGTAAGTCGCGCACACGGTGAGTGAGCGCGCTCTGCTGGTTAACCTGAGACAGAGTGGCAAGCATGCTGCTGGGGGTCTGGGTAGCCATGGGTTTCCTTGCTCAGGAAAAGCGATGGTGGGTAGGCGGGATAAGCAGGCGGAGCGGTGCCCCCTCTATGCTTACTGTCTTAACCTACCCAGATCCGGGTAGGCCCAAATCTGGATAGATTCAAATCCGGTTAGGAGTCAGCTGCCTCGGGTTTCTGAATAAACCAACTCATGGATAAGCTGACAGCCGTTGACTATCTCCTGGAGGTAGAGTTTTAGCGAGGTTAAATTACTAAATACTCTAACCTCATAACCGATCTATCAGACGGGTATAGCCGCTCAAGCTACAGAATTTCCCCAGCGGAGCTTGAAGTTAGGGAGTTTCGGCGGCTGTGTCTGGTTTTTCGGGCTTGAGCAGGGGAAATGCGATCGCATCTCGAATACTGGCGCTATCAGTCAGCAGCATCACCAGTCGATCAATGCCAATGCCCAGCCCTCCTGTCGGCGGCATTCCATACTCCAGCGCCGTGAGAAAGTCCTCATCCACGCTGTGGGCTTCTAGGTCGCCCGCCTCCTTTCTCGCTGCCTGCTGCTCCAACCGCTGCCGCTGGTCAATGGGGTCAGTCAACTCCGAGAAGCTGTTGGCCGTTTCTCGGCCCACAATAAACATCTCAAAGCGCTCCACCAAACCGGGTTTAGAGCGGTGGGGCTTAGCCAGCGGCGAAATCTCCACCGGGTAGTCGGTGATAAAGGTGGGCTGAATCAGGGTTTCCTCAACGGTTTGCTCAAACGCCTCGTTGAGAATATGGCCGATACTCTCACAGCC
>DATNQE010000363.1:0-5345 GCA_036702895.1 Trichocoleus sp.
TCCCACAGTTTCTCAACCCGGCACCTCTACCCAAGCCCCGGCACCGTTGGACTGATGCGCCAAATCCATCAGCTGCTGTGAATAAACCCCCTGCTGCAGCGATGGGACAATGGCCTGCCCTCGATCAATGCCTTCGACCCAGCGGTCAACTACCCGTACAAAAGGAGCAATCCGGCCGTCTGGATAGGTTGTGGGAAAGGCCAGTGCCGCTGGAATCTCTAGCTCTATCAGCGGCGAGCCGCCCTGACTGCCGTAGAGCTTAAATCCATGCACGTAGTCTGTAAGGTTGTCGCTGCCCAGCACCAGGGTGCCCTGCTCGCCATAGACCTCCAGCCAGTGGCCCCGCCCCCCGTAGGCAACAGAGCTAATGGCTACCTGACAGGGGGTACCATCTGCCAGCTCCAGCAGCAGACTGCAGGTATCGTCGGCATCTACCGGCCGCAGCTCGCCGTTGGCAGGGTCGGGCCGTTGGGGAATAGCAGTGTAGAGCCGGGCGCACAGCCGTTTGGCTGGGCCAAACAGCCAGGCCAGGTAGTCAAAGGTGTGGGAGGCAAAGGCTCCCAAGGCACCGCCGCCCTGATCCTTGCGGGCGTACCAGTTCCACGGGCGGCTGGCGTCGGCCCGTCCCGGCACGAGCCAGTCGACCTTGATCAAGCGCGGTTGCCCGACGTAGCCACTTTGCAGCAGCGCGGCTAACTGCTGCCAGGCCGGAATAAAGCGAAACTCAAAGTCCATTGCGGTGACTAGCCCTCGCTGGGCAGCCATATCGGCCAAGGTCTTGGCCTCAGTGGCGCTAAGCGCGGTGGGTTTTTCCAGCAGCAGGTGTTTGCCAGCGGCTAGGGCAATTTGGGCCTGGGCAAAGTGTAAAAAGGGCGGCGTGGAGATGCTGACAGCCTGAACGGCAGGGAGCGCGACGATTTCTTCGACGCTGGTGCAGGCATTGGGAATGTTGTGGGCTTGTGCGATCGCACGCGCTTTTTCCCCATCGCGGTGGTATACCGCCACCACCTCTGTGCGGTGATGGGCCTGCAACCCGGGGATGTGGACCTTTTGCCCAAACCCCGTGCCTACCACGGCGACGCCAATGTTGTCTGCTGCCATAACGCTCCTCACTACTGACCGCCCAAGAAACTGTTGTTGTGTTAGCCTGTCTGCTGTTCTTGAGATGGGCTGCTCTGTTCAGCTGTTCTTCTAATAGGCTATTTCTCAAGCGTACCGGGGTGGTCGCCGCTGGACAACTTGCCCATCGGTAGCCCCCATTCCCACTGGACCAGCCCACAATAGGAGAGGTGCTCAACCGGACGTTATGGAACTTCCTTTGATCGGCAAAGTGCGTCGTCCGCTGCCCTGGCTGCTGGGTTTGGCTGCTGCTGGGCTGCTGACCGCTGGTACCGGGACGGCTGTTTATCTGCGCAGCCGCACGCCCGAATACGACGTCAACGCCCTAACTACCCCCGTGACTGCCGAAGCGCTAACCGTCAGAATTACCGCTAGCGGCAACGTGCAGCCAGTACAGACGGTCAACCTCAGCCCCAAAACCTCCGGCATCTTGGAGAAGCTGTACGTTGAGCAGGGTGATTCGGTTACCCAGGGGCAGCTCATTGCTCGCATGAACAGCGAAGATATTCAGGCGCAGCTGCGGCAAAACCAGGCCGCCGTCGCCGAAGCTGAGGCCCAGCTCCAGGAGGTGCTGCGGGGCAGTGTAGCTGAAGAAGTGGGTCAGGCAGAAGCCGCCGTTCAGTCTGCCCAGGCCCAGGTGCGCGATGCCGAAGCCCGCCTGAGCCTGGCCCAGGATCAGCTGCGGCGTAACGAGCAGCTGTTTGATCGCGGGGCCATTTCTGAAACTGATTTAGAAACGGCCCGCCGCGAGGCCCGCAGTGCTCAGGCTGCTGTCGATCAGGCTCAGGCTCGGGTAGAAGAGCTGCGCCAGCGGCTGCGCGATGTGCAGGGCGGGTCTGAACCTGAGGCCATTGCCCAGGCTCAAGCTCGGTTGGAGCGGGCTCGCGGCCAGGTGCAGGCTACCCAGGTTGCCCTGAATGACACCCTGATTCGGGCTCCGTTTGACGGCACTGTCACTCAGCGCTTTGCCACAGAGGGAGCCTTTGTCACTCCCACTACCTCAGCGTCGGAGGCGACTTCCGCCACTTCCACCGCCATTGTCGCCCTAGCTCAGGATCTGGAGGTCTTAGCCGAGGTGCCCGAGGCCGATATCAGCCAAATTCGAGCCGGGCAGTCCGTCGAAGTACGGGCCGATGCCTACCCCGATGAGGTGTTTCGGGGGCAGGTCCGGTTAATTGCCCCAGAAGCTATTGAGCGCCAGAGCGTAACGCTATTTCAGGTGCGAGTGGAGCTGCAGACGGGCAAGGACCGGCTGCGCTCCAACATGAATGTCAACGTTGCCTTCATCGGCGACCAGCTAGAAGACGCCCTGGTAATTCCGACAGTCTCAATCGTCACCCAGGCGGGTAAAACCGGAGTGCTGGTGCCTGCCGGAGATAACGAAATCCGCTTCCAGGAGGTTACGCTGGGGCCTCAAGTGGGCGATCAGATTCAGGTGCTTGAGGGGCTACAGACAGGCGATCGCGTATTTGTTGACCTGCCGCCGGGCCGCTCTCTAGACAACTTGACTCTAGGCACAGGGCGGGGCCGAAACCGCGGCGAAAACTCGGAGCCACCCGCAAGCGAAGGAGAATAGGCAATGGACTTACAGGAAAGCTTGCGCATGGCGGTAAAGACCTTAACGGCTAACCGGCTGCGCAGCACCCTAACCATGTTGGGCATCATCATCGGCAACGCTTCAGTGATTGCCATGGTCGGTATTGGCGAAGGCGCTCAGCGCTATGTCAACGACCAGCTTCAGACCCTAGGGCCTAACGTTCTGTTTATCATTCCTGGCAACCGCGAGACCCGCGAACTTGGGGGGCTTGATACACCGCGTACACTGGTGCTGTCAGATGCAGAGGCGAGCGCATCCCAAGTGCCCTCGGTGGTTGGGGTAGCCCCCGAATACAGCACCCGCGACCTGATTACTTTTAGTAACCGCAGCGCCAACACCAGCATTGTCGGCACCAATGCCGATTTCCTTCAGGTGCGAAGCTTTGAGATGGCCCAAGGGCGCTTCATCACCGATTTGGATTTGCGTAGGCGCAGCCAGGTAGCGGTACTGGGAGCTACCCTGGCAGACCGTCTGTTTGATAACCAAAACCCTGTAGGTCAACAGATCCGAGTTCGGGGCGTCAGCTTTGAGGTCATTGGCGTCATGGGGGCCAAGGGGTCAAACCTGGGCCTGGACTACGACGATGCAGTACTGACTCCCTTAACGACGTTGGCTAGTCGCCTGGTGGGTCAGCGGCGCTCTCCCTACGGCATTGAGGTTTCCTACATTGCGGTATCGGCCCGCGACCGAGAGAGTATGCAGACGGCTCAGTTCCAGATCACCAACTTGCTGCGCCTGCGCCACAACATTCGCGGCGAGGATGACTTCTTCATCAACAGCCAGGACACGCTGCTCAATATCGCGGGCACCATTACCGGCGCACTGACTCTGATGCTGGCTGCGATCGCAGGCATTTCGCTGGTAGTGGGCGGCATCGGCATCATGAACATCATGCTGGTCTCGGTGCGGGAACGAACTCAGGAGATTGGCCTACGCAAAGCAATTGGGGCCTCCCAGCAAGACATCCTGCTGCAGTTTCTGATTGAAGCGGTCATCCTGTCGGTGGCGGGCGGCGTAATTGGTACTGCCGTAGGGGCTAGCGGCATTGTTCTAGTTGGTCTGTTTTCACCTTTTAGCCCCAGTCTCTCTGCCGGAGCGATTCTTATGGCCGTCAGCGTTTCTGGCGGCATTGGCCTCTTCTTTGGCGTAGTGCCGGCCCGCCAGGCAGCCAAACTTGACCCGATTGTGGCGCTGCGCAGCGCCTAATGTAGGAGCAGAGCATTCAGCAGGTAGACCTAATAACCCTTCAAAAATTACTGGCTGAATGCTTTGCCCTGTAGAAATCCTGCCTTAAGCAGCTTTAACTTCTTACAAATCCTGTGGCAATCAATTATTAAGTAAAGCTTAATTTTGGACTGCTACGGTTGCCACCAATGGCTCAGCCATTCATCAGGCAGTGAGTGAGGAGAGTAACTGTGATGACCGTAGCGACTGCGCTTTGGGCAGCATTTTTGCTGCTGCTGCTGGGAGATTTTGTGGCGACCTTTGGCTATCACGTTCCTGAGCATGTGTTCGGCAGGTTTCATTCAGCTGTTCACCACAGTCCCGACCGCAGCTTTATTCGCTATGCCCTACGCTATCGCCAACCCACGGCCCTGCTAGATGGCTTTCTTAGCGCCTTTCCCTATTTCATGTTCATTCCCTGGCTGTGGCCGCTTTCCCCCTGGGGCGTGGTTTTGGGCCTGTGCTTGGGTGAACTCCACGTCATTTGGCGGCACCAGTTTTCCCCCGCCTACCGCACCCCTGCCTGGCTTCAAACGCTTTGCCAAGCGCTAGGTCTGTCCACCCCCGAGCGGCACCGGCAGCACCACCAAAATGCCCGCTTAGCCTATGGCGATATTTTTGCTTTTTACGGCGCTCCTGCCCGCTGGTGGCTCAAGCAGCTGATGGGCCTGAAAAAAACGCTGAAACAGTCACCGCTAGCTTAGAAATAAAGCTATAGCATTAGACGGATTGATTAGGACACGGGGTGCAGGGGTGAAACCCCTGGCTGGAGGCGCAGCCCCCGCACCCCCCTTCCTCTCAAACGTCCTAATCAGCTCAACACAAGCTATAACCGGAAACGTATTGGATTGAGAAGAAATAAAACGCCTCTCATCTAAAAATGAGAGGCGTTTTCTGTTTACATCAGTAGCGTTCTTACATCAGCAGCGTTAGTAGCGATCGCGACTGCCTACAGTTGTGCGATCGTCATAACGGACTCCAACATTTCGATTGGGCTTGGCAAAGCCAAAATAGGCCGCGATCAGCGCCGTTATAGCGTGTAGCCAAATATCGTGACCGAAAATGGGAATCAGACCAAAAGTGGTGTTGAGACCAGGAATGAACCCCATGATGGTCAACAGCCCATAAAAAATAGCGAGCCCTCGGCTGAAGGTACGGGCACCGCTAAAGCTGCGGTAGGAAACAAGCCCCCAAATGCCGACAGCCAAATGAACCAGGTTGTGCAGCACATTCACGGGAAACAGCCCTAGCAAATAGCCGTATCCAGCATCTACCGCGATGTCTGGCCCTGCTCCAGGGGCGGTTACAACCCCTGGAATAAAGCCCATAATGCCAACCAACGTATATGCAATGCCACAAATCAGCGCAAAATAGCGAGCGCCCATAACCAATCTCCTTTGGGTAA
>DATNQE010000587.1:0-3338 GCA_036702895.1 Trichocoleus sp.
GTGTGGTTGCGATCGCAAGAGCCCCAGTCCTACAAGCGGGTGCGCCATATGCTCTTGCCCAAGGACTATCTGGGCTACGTGCTGACCGGAGAAATGGTGACTGAGCCATCGGATGCCTCCGGCATTGGCTGTTTGAATCTCGCCAGTCGGCAGTGGGATAGGGAAATTTTGGCGGCGCTGGACATCAACCCCGATCTGTTTCCGCCGGTCGTGGCCTCCACTGCGGTTTCAGGAAAGCTAAAAGCAGAGCTGGCGGAGCGCATAGGTTTGCCTGCGGGGCTGCCTGTGGTGGCCGGGGGCGGAGATAATGCGGCGGCGGCAATTGGGCTGGGCATTTCTGCTCGCAACCTCAGCCGGGGTAGCCTCAGCATCGGTACGTCGGGCGTCATTTTTGCCCCGTGCGGTCGCCCTACCCCTGACCCCCAGGGGCGGGTGCACCTCTTTTGTCATGCCGACGGGGGCTACCACCTGCTGGGGGTGACGCTTTCAGCCGGGGGAGCGCTGCGCTGGTACCGCGATACGTTTGCGCCAGCAATCGCGTTTGCCGACCTGATGGCGCTGGCCGAGCAGTCCCAGCCGGGGTCGCGGGGCGTGCTGTTTCTGCCCCACTTAGCCGGAGAGCGCAGTCCTTACCTCGACCCCGATACCCGGGGGGCCTGGGTCAATTTGTCGCTAGCCCATACCCAGGGCGATCTGATTCGTGCGGTGCTAGAGGGGGTTGCCTTTAGCCTGCGCTCGGCCCTAGACGTGATTCACGAAATTACGCCGGTTCATCAGCTGTTGGCTACCGGGGGCGGGGTGCGATCGCAGCTCTGGTTCCACATCTTGGCCGACGTGCTGAATGTCGAACTGGTCGCTCCTCAGGCAGAAGAGGGGGCGGCCTATGGCGCGGCCATTCTCGCTATGGTGGGGGCGGGCGCTTACCCCAGCTTGGAGGCAGCCTTTGCCGTTTTGCCTCAGGGAAGCAGCGCCGTTAAGCCCCAGGAAAACCCCGTCTATGAAGCGGCGTTTGCCCGACAGAGCGCCCTGTATGAAGCGTTGAAGGCGGTTCGCTAAGAATGCTTTCGGCCGCCAATGCCCCCGCAGGGAGCTCGCCACAGATTTGGAATTGAGGAACCCGTTATGAATGAACCCGTTGTGTGTCTGGGAGAATGCCTGGTCGATCGGCTGTTTCAGCGCGGCCAGCAGCGTGCCGGCGACTGGACCGACTATCCCGGCGGCGCGCCCGCTAACGTTGCCGCTGCGATCGCAAAGCTGGGCAGCCCCAGCCGCTTTGTGAGCTGCCTGGGCCAAGACGCGGTGGGAGACTGGCTGCTCCAGGTTTTGGCAGATCAGGGAGTGCAGTGCCAGGTGCAGCGATCGGCTGCGCCCACACGAATTGTGCTGGTCGAGCGAGATGAGACCGGCGATCGGCAGTTCGTGGGTTTTAGCGAGCCTGACCCCACTGCCTTTGCCGATGCCCACCTCACCCCTAGCTGGGTCGATCGCCTGGACTTTGACGGGGTGGCCTATTTGGTCATGGGCACGCTGGGGCTGGCCTACCGCGAAACGGCCAACGCCATGAAGCGCGCGCGCAGCCGAGCCCAGCAGCAGGGGGTAAAGCTTGTGATTGACCTCAACTGGCGTCCGGTATTTTGGCCTAGCGATGAGCTTGCCCCGGCCAAAATTCAGGATTTCATTGCTGCTACCGACCTGCTCAAGCTCTCCCTGGAGGAGGCTCAGTGGCTATGGGGCACCGATTCGGCCCTCGAGATTTGCCAGCAGCTGCCCCAATGCCAGGCCGTGCTGCTGACCGATGGGGGCCACGGCAGCACCTGCGCCACGAAAAATCACACCGTGTCGATGCCCGCCTTTGCTGTGAATAGCCAGGACACGACCGGGGCTGGAGATGCGTTTTTGGCAGGCGCAATTCACCACCTGTTGGTTCACGGTTGGGACTGCCTACAGCAGCCAAAGGAAATTGAGGAGATGCTGCGCTACGCCAGCGCGGTAGGGGCTTTAACAACTTTGCGGCCAGGCGCGATCGCAGCCCAGCCTAGCCCCCAGGAGGTAGATGCGTTTCTATCTCGCCAGCCCAGCCCGACCCGCTGATGCCGCCGATCAACACCGCTTATCCAGAACCACCTGGGCCGTTGCCTCATCCGTAATCAGGCCGCTGATCAGCTGGCCTCTGAGCGCCGCCAAAATTGCTTCTACCTTGTCCAGCCCGCCCGCAATGCCAATCACCAGCCGCTTAACAGGCTGCTCCAGAGGCACGCTGGCGACGCGGGTATTGGTGCCGCCCTGCAGCAGGTTGCCCTGTAGGTCGTAGGCCCAGCCTGCAATTTCGCCGACGGCACCCAGCTCGATCAGCTCGGTGACTTCTTCATCCCGAATAAAACCGTTTTCATGCAGCGGCCCGTTCCAGGCAATCTCGCCAACCCCGACAAAGGTTACTTTGGCCTGCTCGGCTAGGGCCTTAATGGACAGAAACGACCGCTGCGTCTGCAGGAGGTCTCGCTCCTCCACGCTGGTTGCCACAACCGGAGTGGGCACCGGAAAGGCCTGGGCACCGATGCGATCGCACAAATGCATCACCACCTCGTGGCGACCGGCCCGCCCCAGGTGAGACATGTTGCCAATAATCGAAACAATCTTGTGCTGCGGCTGCTCCATCGATGGAATCTGCTCCACCATGGCGCGCAGCGTTCGCCCAGAAGACAGGGCCACAACGGTCGGCGTTTTTGACAGCAGGTAGTTCTCCAGATGGGCCGCTGCACAGACGCCCAAACCGGTACGCGGGTCGGCGCTGCCGATGCTGCTGGGAACAACTTCGCAGAGGGAGAGCCCAAAGGTATTGCGCAGCTTCTCCCCCGTAGCGATGCAGCTGCTGAGGGGATGATCGAGTCGAAACTTAATCAGCTTTTCGCTAACGGCCAGGGCCACTAGGCGCTGGGCGGTTTGCCGCGACACGTTTAAGTTCGCCGCAATTTCCTCCTGGTTGTTACCGGCAATGTAGTACAGCCAGGCCGCATGGGCAGCTAAGTCGAGTTTGCGATCGCGCCGCTCAGACCCCGGGGCCACCATATGTCACCTTTGGAAGATTCCAAACCACCATAAACAATGATTTTCTAAGTTGAGCAGAGGCCTCAACAAAAATGCCCCTACTTGAGCATCTGCCCTTAGGCTGTTTTTTTTCTCATTATGTGTCTAGCTGGCTAGTCAGCTAAAGCCCAATCGCTTAGAGTAAGCCGTGCTCCGAAAAGCATGGGGCCCTAGCCGTCAGTTTCCTCAGGGAAATGACGGCTCCCACCTCAATTGTGGCCTCTAAAAATTCCTCAAAAAGTTTCTACGGAAAC
>DATNQE010000592.1:0-5720 GCA_036702895.1 Trichocoleus sp.
CGCCATACCAGAGGTCCACCGGAACAGTCAGCTCTTCCACCTTGAAAGGCCAGGGGCCAAAAGTATTGGCTAGGTCGCGGGCGTACCCCTAACTCCCCTGGGCAAATCCCTCTTGCAGTGCCTGCCGGTAGGCGGCGCCAAACGCATCGCTCTCGTACAGCTGGCGATCGCACGGCGCACTCATTCCCATGATCAGCTGCCACAGGCCGTCAGCAGTGGCCATCTGCGCAAAGCGCTGCTCAAAGCCCATAGGGTCTTGCTGCGCGGCCGTGACCATTACCGCTACGTCGGGATGCAGGAGCGATTGGAAGCTTGGGTGGGTCAGCTCGTCCTGCCCCGATACAATTGCGATCGCATCTACCAGCCCACGCCACGCCAGCGCCAGGGCAAACACCGAGCCCTGAGAAAACCCAACGGCAAGCACAGGGCCCAGAGCATTAGCGTGAATAAACGCCTCCACATCGTCGGCCCAGGAGGACAGTGTTTTTCGGGCGTGAGGATCAGAGGACCCCAAGCCGGGCCGATCAATGCAGATCAGCCGCAAATTTAGGGATGCAAGATCGCCCGCACCAAAACCGAGCCAGCTGCTCATGCCGGCGCCCGTGCAAAACAAAACCGGGATGCCGTCAGCTGGTCCCCACTCAGACCACGCCAGCTGACGACCATCTTGCAGCTTTAAAGCTGCTCGTTTTTCAGGCGGGGTCACAAATGCCTGCGCGTTACGCCTGGTCATGTTGATGATGTTTTAGCGGCAGTGGGTACTTCTTGCCAAAAGAAGGGAATCGCCAGCAGCCCCGTCAGCAGCTGAATGCCGCCAAAAATGGCGAGGGCCCAACCAAAACCGAGGTAAAGAATCTCGCCAAAAATCAGGCTGCCGATGCCAAAGCCAGTGAATAGAGTAAACACCTTAAGCCCCATGGTTTGCCCTAAGTTGTCATCGTCTCCCAAATCAGTGACGATGCCAACGAACAGGGGCTGAGTAAGGTCGTACCCCAGCGACAGCACCAAAATGGCAAGGGTGGTTTGAGTGGGAGAAACATCAAAAATCATGGCGAGGCCTGCTAGAGCTGCCATCAGTAACCCGGCAGGAACCAGCCACCGCCGCCCCCAGCGATCAACGGCTTTGCCAATTAGGGTGCTGAACAATAGCCCTGGAATGCCGTAGCCCAAAATAGTCAAGCCAATACTGAGCGCATTCATATCAAACCGCTGGGATAGGTATAGGCCTAGCCAGGTAAACACGCCAGCGTGGTAAACGCCGTTCCACAAAACATAAGCGTACGTGCGCTGCCCTCGAAAGGTTCGCAAAACAGTGCTATACCCCTGAAATACCTGGCGAAGAGACGGCAGTTTTTCCACCCTAGCCGTATCAAACATAGCTCCGTAGCGCTGCAGCCGCCAGAGTACAACTGCAGCCGCTAGGGCAGTACCAATAAAGAGTACTCGCCAGCCCACAAACGGCTCTAGCAGCGCGCCTCCGGCTGAGCCTGCGGCCATACCGCCTTCCATCGCGGCAAAGACTAGCCCCAGCTTGCTCCCCCGCTGATCAAAGGGAAACAAGTCTCCAATTAGGGCAAATGTCAGAGGGATAACGCCACTTGCCCCAATCCCCGTTAGCAACCGCCAGGCTGCCATCTGAGATGCGGTTTGAGAAGTTGCGGTCAGCCCTGTGCAGATAACAAAAATAATTAGAGAAATTCGAATAATCGACCAGCGCCCAAATCGATCTGACAGGATGCCGTAAAACAGGGCCATCAGTGCATAGGCCAGCATGTAGATAGGAACGATGAAGCCAATTTCTTGAACAGAGACATTAAAAATATCTGCTAACCGAGGAATTAGCGGGGCAATCATGTAGCCTTGGAGAAAAATCAGACCCG
Source organism: Trichocoleus sp. (assembly GCA_036702895.1). GTDB lineage: Bacteria > Cyanobacteriota > Cyanobacteriia > Phormidesmidales > Phormidesmidaceae > JACVSF01. The sequence goes on from DATNQE010000592.1 coordinate 1,881, forward strand.
CTGCGATCGCAAGTAGCCCAAAGAGATCGCGATGTTGCCTGAGCCGCAGCTCCTGATCCAAAGGTTCAGCATGACGGAGACGCTCGTGATGGTTATTCCGATACTCCATGGGATTTAGCCTTAATCTTCCCGTGGATTGTAACAACCTATACAGTTCTCCTCAAGGAGAAAATAATTGGTTGACGTGAAGCGTTTAATAAAAACAGCTGCTTTTATCGCGTGTTTTTATGTGTTTCATCAGCAAGTCTTAATTAGGATTAGTCAATAAAACCCTCTTCAGATAGTTAAATACCCATTGCTATGTCTGTTTTGTCGAGAAATCTTTCACCTATTGCAACCTGGTTTCGATACTGTTTATTAATCACCGCTGTGTTCAATCTGTTTGGCGCCCTGAGTTTTGCGCCTCCGATTTATTACTCAACCGCTGAGGCGCTTGGGCTGCCGATCAATGTGGCACCGTTTAGCCTTTGGGTAATTGCGTCGTGGATTTTTATTTTTGGTGTAGGCTATGCCTGGTTGTTTTTCAACCCTAAACGGGAGCCTCTTTTTATCGCGGTGGCAGCCGCCTGTAAGATTGCGATCGCCTTTTTCTTTTTCATTTTTTGGGCATTAGGAGACTTGCCGCTGGTTTCAGTGCTTGTAGGGTGTGCTGACCTTCTCTTTGGCCTAATTTTTATTTTGTGGCTTCTTCAAACGCGTCAACCTGGAGCGTCAAATTGAGCAATAGCGGCAAGCTATTTTAGCGGCAAGCTGTTTTAGCAGCAGGTAATAGAGCTTGCAGTACGGTGTATTTTAGGTCTACTTCGAGATGACAACAGCTGTTGGTATCTATGTCTTTCCCAACGTTGAGGTGCTAGATTTTGCCGGGCCTTACGAGGTCTTTACGACCGCATCGCGAGTGTTTAAACGCACAAACTCATCCCTGCTCGAACCGTTTACCGTCTTTACCATTGCCCGCGAAGCTGGCACTATAACTGCCCGCGCTGGCCTGGTCGTACAGCCTGACTATACCTTTGCCAATCATCCCGTCATCGATCTGCTGTTAATCCCAGGCGGAGTTGTCACGGACGAACTCAAAACACCCTCTGTCGCCACCTGGATTTCGGGAGCTTCAACCACTGCTAAGCTCACAGCTTCTGTCTGTACGGGGGCGTTTTTGCTGGCCCAGGTTGGTCTGCTTACAGGCCGCAAAGCGACCACCCACTGGGAAGACATTGCCGACCTGCAAACAATGTTTCCTGAAGTTCACGTCGTTGAGCAGCGCCGCTGGGTGGATGAAGGCCCCGTCGTTACGTCCGCAGGAATTTCTGCCGGTATCGATATGAGCCTTCATCTAGTTGAACGGCTTGCGGGGAGAGAGCTGGCGCTGAAAACAGCTCGCCAAATGGACTTCGACTGGCATGAGAGTTAGGCGGATCACCGTTTTGCGGAAGCAATCATAGAAACGCCTAAAACCACGAGCACGACGCCTGCAATGCGGGTTGGGCTAGCCGGAAATCTCGCCAGTCCAATGGCCCCATAGTGATCCAAAAACAGAGCCGCAATCATTTGTCCGGCGATGGTGAGGGCCAGCGCCAGGGCAGCGCCAATTTTGGGTGCTGCAAAAATGGTTGACCAAACGTAGATCGTGCCGAGGCATCCACCAACCCACATCCACCAGGAGGTTTGTGCGATCGCACCTGCCGCAGGCAGCGGATAGCGGGCAGCAAAGCAAATCACCAGCGATGCTAGCGCCCCTGCAAAGTATGAGATAAACGTCACCTGCATCGGCTCACCCAAGTAGCGCCGCAGCAGCGTGTTTAGGGCTACCTGCACCGGGAGAATAGCTCCACCCGCTAAAGCCGCAAGCAGGTAAATTGTTCGTCCTTCCACATGAAACTCCTATTTATCTCGATATCAAGATACTTTATATCGAGATTGTAGCCTTTATTTTGATGTCAAGATATTTAGTGTCAAGAAACCCGTAGCGGCAGCATGACTTCTGACCCAGTCGACGAAATATTGCAGCAGTGGCGGCGGGAACGCCCTGACCTAGATGTTTCGCCCATGGGCATCATCGGGCGCATGACCCGCTTGGCTAAGCATCTGGAGCGCGCGATTCAAGAGACGTTTTCAGAGTTTGGCTTAACCGTCGGTGAGTTCGACGTGCTGGCAACCCTGCGGCGCTCGGGGCAACCCTACCAGCTCTCGCCAACAGAGCTGTTTAATGCCCTGATGGTGTCGTCCGGCACCATGACTCACCGCCTCGATCGCTTAGAGCAGGCCAAACTGGTGCAGCGACTGCCCGACCCCAGCGATCGCAGAGGCACTCTCATCGTGCTGACAGACTCAGGGTTTGCGCTCATTGAGCAGGCGGTTGAGACCCACATTAAAAACGAACACCAGATTCTGAGCGTGCTAGACGCCCCAGAGCGCGAAGCGTTGATTGTATTGCTGCGAAAGCTGCTCGTTTCCTTCGAGTCATGAGTCGTTGAACGACTAAGTGATAGTGAGGGAGGTGCGATCGCATCCCTCTCAACTCGCCCTAGCAAAAGGTTGGAGTTGGGCAGGGTGTGCCGCACTACTCCGCAGCCTTAGACTTCGTGCTACGAGACTTCGTGCTGCGAGACTTTGTGCTTGACTTCGCCGTGCCCGAGGTCTCGTCCGGTTCGGTACTAGCTTTGGTAGATCTAGCCGAGCTAGACTTGGCTGCTGCAGACTTAGTAGCGGACTTTGTAGCGGTAGACTTCGCAGTCGTAGACTTGCGAGTAGTCTTTTTCGCGGTCGTCGTCTTGCTAGCCGCAGCTGTCTTTGTCGTGCGGGTAGACGACTTGCGGGCACCCGCCTTTTTCTTACCGCCCTCTTTACTGCTTAGCCACTCCAAGGCTTGCTCGAGGGTCACCTCTTCCACTACAGCACCTTCCGGCAAAGAAGCATTCGTCTTGCCGTGCTTCACATAGTGGCCATAGGGGCCTTTGAAGATAGCCACCATCTCCTCATCTTCCGGATGCTTACCCAGCTCCCGCAGCGGCTCAGCCGACTTTTTGCGGCCCCGGCCCGACTTCGGCTCAGAGAGCAGATCTAGCGCCCGCTCCAGGGTTACGGACAACACATCGTCGTCCTTTTTCAAGGAGCGATAGTCTTTGCCCTCTTTGCCCTGGTCATGCACAATGTAGGGGCCAAAGCGCCCCTGGCTAGCCTTAATCGGCGCTCCGGTTTCGGGGTGTACCCCTAACAGTCGTGGCAGGGCCAGCAGCCCCACAGCAACCTCCAACGTCATATCATCTGGGTTCACCCCCTTGGGTAGCGACGCTCGCTTCGGGTTGGGGTTGTCATCCGTCTTCTCCCCAATCTGCACGTAAGGACCATAGGGACCAATCCGCATGTAGATGGGTTCTCCAGTTTCGGGATGCAGGCCAACCTTATCTGGCCCCTCCACCTTCTGCTTAAGAATGCGCTCAATCTGGTGAATATCCAGGTCAGCAGGGGGCACGTCTTGAGGAATAGACGCCTTGATCGGCTCCTCCCCATTTTCCCCATTTTCCACTTCGATATAAGGGCCGTAGCGACCAATACGCACCCTAGCATCGAGGTCCGCTAACTCAACCGTTCGAGCAGAGGCCGGATCAATCTGGCTCTCCCGCTCGTGAACCTGATTTTCCAGGCCCTCCTCGCCTCGGTAAAAAGCCCGCAGGTAGGGCAGCCAGTCTACTTCGCCAGTGGAAATTTCATCGAGGGTCTGCTCCATCCGCGCCGTGAAGCTCACATCCACCAGGTCGGGGAAGTGCTTCTCCAGCAGCGAGGTGACGGCAAAGGCGGTGAAGGTCGGTACCAGGCTGTTGTTCACCAGCCGAGAGTATC
>DATNQE010000604.1:0-3475 GCA_036702895.1 Trichocoleus sp.
ACTAGAGCCTGCTGCTACCAGACGGGCCGCAGGATAGGTGCCAGATCAATTGGGCTACAATGCAGGCAAAATTGCCCTTGAGCCCGATTGAGGGAAAGCCACAGCAGTCGGTCTGCGATCGCAAACTGCTGCCAAAAGCGCTGCCAGTTGAGAGGCATGGCGGCCCAGGACTGTACCGGCTGGGGATGGTGTTCTATCAGCTCCTGCCGCAGTACCCGCAGTAGCTCCTGCTCGGGGGAGTCTAGCAGGTGGCACTGGTAAGGGTTCTCTGGATGCTGGAAGGCCGCGTGGGTCAGCTGCACCCGAATGTCTCGGATAATGTTTTGCTGGTCAGGGTAGGCCAGGGTCAGCGCCTCCCAATCCACACTGCTAATGGTGATAGTGAGCTGCTGGCGCACCCAGTCTTCTAGGTCGTCAACCCCATCTAGCAGAGTGGGAATGCCCTTGGGAAAGCGGCTCTGATTACCCAAGCGATCCGCCAACCATGCCGTAGGAGTAGTCAAAAGTAGGCCATTGAAGTGACTGTCGGGCCACTGGTCTCCCGCCTGCACCGGTTTGTAGGTAGGCATCCACTCGCGCAGGCGAGGCAGGTCGACCAGCATCAGCTGGCGCTGCACCGTTTCGGTAGCCACTAAAACAACTGGCCCCGGCCAAAGCAGCAAAGACATGAGGTAGCTCAGCCGGTAGCGCCCCTGGTAAGCAGCAGGGCTGCCGATTTGCAGCAGGGCACTGCGATCGAGGCGAAGGGCCCGAGCGACCAAGCGAGCTAGAGTAAGATGGTGCGGCCAGGCGGGTTCGCCCTGCTCCCGCAGAAATGCCCGCAACTGCTGATGGACTTCGGCTTCGATCACGAGTTTGCCAGGGGTTGGATAGAGGCTTCAGGGGATGACTTCCCATTCTGACACATGCCGCCTGGCTCCTGGTCTGTCCTAAGCTACTCAACCCCTTATCAGCAGCAACTTCATGCCCACTTCGTGACTTTTGCAGCGCCACTTTGGTTGCTACTCTGCGGGTTCAGAGTCCACAGTTTCGGGCAGCCTGCAGCCGCGAAAAAACGTCAGTAGCTCTTTCAAAGGAGGCAGCGAGGGCATTGTTTCTGCCTCGGGATCAAATGGCTCCTCCTGAGATGCCGTGGGGCGAACCCCAAAGCGAGGGTTTTGGTAGAGCTCAAGCCGCTGGTTGCTAGAGTTGATTAGCTCGACCTGGATAGGGGCTTGAAAAAAAGCTTCGACCATTGCCAGCACTGTAGGATCAGCGCTAACCGCTCTCAGCTGGGGCAGGCTGGATGCGATCGCACCCAGTCGTTGAGCCGTAATGGTGAGAGCGCCGCTCATGGGGCTCAACATCGGTCGCGCCATGCCATCCTCAGGTTGGGTGGCCCCATGCTCCTGTACCTGCTTAAGGCAATCACGGACAATCTGCTGCGCCGCTTCTCGATCTTGAAAAGGCAGGACAGCCCCATAGGCCAAAGCCGGCAGCAGCATATCCTGAGCCACTGTATAAGTCTGAACGGTTTTGCGGCTGCTGACCTCAAGGCTGGGGGGCGACTCAAACAGTGGGCTGAGGGTCGAGAGCTGATAGCCGATAGCCGCCAACACCTGGTGAGCCGCCGAAGATAGGGGGCTATCCGTCACGACCCGCACTTGGGCAGGAGACCGATTAAAGAAGCGATCTAGCTCCTCGAAGGAGGCAAAGCGGGCAACTCGGCTTTGGTCACCGTTGGGCCCCAGGTCAATCCACTCACAGATCGTCTCGGCAGAAAGCGTCAGGCCGTAGCGAACCGCGCCAAACAGCTTGGCGCCAGTCAGCGTTGCCCCCGATAAATCAGCTCCCACACAGGCTGCCTGCATCAGGTTGGCATGGGTCAAATCGGCATGAACCAGCAGGGTGTTGATTAAATTAGCCCCTTCCAGGTTGGCCCCAGTCAGATTGGCACCGCTAAGTTTAGCGTCCGTCAGATCGGCATCGCTTAGGTTAGCACCGCTGAGATCAGCCCATCGCAGATTGGCCCCTTTGAGGTTGGTACCCCGCAGGTCGGCCTGGCTCAGGTTACCCTGACGCAGCTCGACCTCCTTAAGAACAGCGCCATTAAAGTTGGCGCGGCTGGCATCCACCCCGTTGAGAATGGCTTGGCTCAAGTTGGCCCCAGCCAAAACAGATCCTCGTAGATCAGCCCGCGTCAGATTAGCCCGGCGCAAGTCAGCACGGTCGAGGTGAGCTTCCCGCAGATCGGCCTCGCTAAAATTAGCCGCTACTAGCCGCCCCTGGGTCAGAACGGCTCGCACCATCTCTGCCCGAATCAGCGAGGCTTCTTCTAAATCGGCCCCTATCAGAATGACCCGAATTAAATTAGCGACATTCAGTTTGCTGCCGCGCAGCTTAGCTTGGCTCAGGTTAGCCCCACTTAAGCGAGTTACGTTAAGCTGAGCACCACTGAGATCGGCATAGCTGAGATTAGCGCTGCTCAGGTTAGCAACATTTAGGCTGGCATTTTGCAGGTTAATTTGCGGCAGACTCGCGCCAATTAAGCTGCACTCATTCAGGCTGATCCCGGCGAAATCTCGCAGTCCCTGAGCGTATTTCCCAAGCAGTTCCTGTCCATTCATGGTCCAATTCTAGCCAAGGGTGCAGCAATCGCTGAAGATGAGGGATGAGGCTTCGACCATAGCACGAGTCCCCCTTGGGAGAGGTAGACGCGATGAGGATTGGAATTGTGGGCCTGGGGCTGATTGGCGGTTCCCTGGGCATGGACTTTGTGCGTCAGGGTCATCAGGTTGTGGGCGTCGGCCGACGGTCTGAAACCTGGCAGCAGGCGATTGAGTGCGGTGCGGTCCATCAGGCTGGCGGTAGCTATGGCCTGCTCTCGGGCTGCGATGTGGTCTTTATCTGCACACCAATTGCTGCGATCGCATCCACCGTTGCCGAGATTGCCCCTTACCTTAGCCCTGACGCAGTGATTACCGACGTGGGATCGGTGAAAGCAGCAGTAGTGGGCCCCGCTACTCAGCAGTGGCCCCGGTTTGTGGGCGGTCATCCCATGGCCGGCAAGTCAGAGGCAGGGCTCAGCGCAGCGGAGCCAGGTCTTTACGCTGGTAAGGCTTACGTGCTGACTCCGCTGGCTCAAACCCCACATGACGCGGTTGAACAGGTAGCCGCCCTAGTAAGGGAACTTCAAGCCGACTTATACCAATGCTCTCCAGAGATGCATGACCAGGCCGTCGCCTGGATTTCCCATCTACCAGTGATGGTCAGCAGTAGTCTAATTCAGGCCTGCCTTAGCGAACCTAACCCACAAATAGCTGCTCTAGCTCAATCCCTAGCTAGCTCTGGGTTTAAAGACACCAGCCGAGTCGGGGGAGGCCCGCCAGAGCTAGGACTCATGATGGCCCGCTACAACCAAAGCGCTGTGCTGCGCAGTCTACAGGCTTACCGAGAGCGGCTCGATCAACTAACCGCTGAGATCGAAGCCGGAAAC
>DATNQE010000618.1:0-4401 GCA_036702895.1 Trichocoleus sp.
CGCCAGTTCTCAGGTCCTAGTCTCTCCGGCCTGATCAATGGCCTGATCAACCGAATTCTGGCGATTAAGCCTGTGTTTAATCTGGCTCGGCGGCGGGCCCGCAATATGATGATCCAGCGGGCCGAGTCCATTGGGGTGCCCTGGCAAGAGCAGGTGCGCCAGTTGAGATCGCGCCGCACCGCCACCGACTTTGCGCCTGACTGGGAAGCCGATCTCGCTGCCATCAAAAATCCCACCCTTAACTATCCCGACTACTACGTCACCAGCTTCCATGCTTACGACGAGGGCAACTTGGGCTGGCTGCCCGCGCTAGAAGTCGAGGTGGCCGCCCGCGCCGTCCACGCCCGCATCTGGCCAGAAGCAGGAGCCGAGGGCGATACCAAATTGCGCCAGAGCTACCACGCAGTGCTGACCGCGCAGCTGCCAGAGCCACCTCAGGCCATTGTGGACTTAGGCTGCGGCGTCGGCATGAGCACCCTCACCCTGCAAGAGACTTTTCCAACCGCACAGCTCACCGGGGTTGATCTTTCCCCCTACTTCCTGGCTGTAGCTCAATACCGCACAGTCCACGAGCCAGACAGCTCCCGCCCTGCTCAACCCGCCGAGGCTCAATTTTCAGCCTCAGTAACCTGGCATCACGCCGCCGCAGAAGACACTGGTCTACCCAGCGGCGACTACGATTTGGTCTCCGCCTGCTTGATGTTCCACGAGCTGCCCCAGAGCGTCGCTACTGCGATCTTTCGCGAAGCCCATCGCCTGCTGCGTCCCGGTGGCCACCTGGCCATCATGGACATGAACCCCGGCTCCGAAGTCTTCGCCAAAATGCCGCCCTTCGTGCTCACCCTGCTCAAGAGCACAGAGCCTTACTTAGACGAATACTTCGCCCTAGATTTTGACCAAGCCCTGGTCGAAGCCGGATTTGAGCCTCCAACCGTGACCTGCAACAGCCCTCGCCATCGGACTTTGGTAGCCCGGCGGCGTTAGTTCAAGAAAAGGCAGAAGGCAGGAGGCAGAGGGCAGAAGGGGCTAACTCCTGCCTCCTCTCTCCTCCCTCCTCACTCTCTAAATCCCTACCAGCGGCAGCACCTCGGTGACCGACTCCACAATCTTCGTGGGAACTACGGTGGATTTCTGTACTAGCCGCTCTCGGTACTTGCCGGTCTTGACTAACACGCCCTGTATCCCTAATGCCTGGGCTCCGCCAATGTCGTCATCGATGTCGTCGCCCACCATAGCGACCTGCTCGGCGGGCAGATCCAGATCTTTGAGCGCTAGCTGAAAAAATGAGGCGCTGGGCTTGCCAATCACGGTAGCCTGCTGGTCGGTCGAAAATTCCAGGCCTGCGACAAAAGCGCCGATGTCGAGCTGCAGCCCGGCTTCCCACTGCCAGTACTTGCCCTTGTGCAGCGCCACTAGCTCTGCCCCTTTCATCACCAGCTTAAAGGCACGGTTGAGGGCCGCGTAGCTCCACTCATCGGCCATGTCGCCAATCACCACGACATCGGCAGCCGTTTCAGAAACCTGAAACTCAGCAAAGTCCCGGCGGGTTGACTTTGAGAGCAGGGGATAGATTTTGGGATTGCCCTTCTGCCGGAGATACAGCACAGCAGCGTAGGGCGCGCTGATGATAGCTTCTGGCTCAATCGGCAGCCCCATCGCCTGAAGACTACGGCTCAGGCCCATCACCGACTCTGTCGTGTTGTTGGTGGCAAAGCGGTGGGGAATACCTGCAGCTTTGAGCTTTTCGACCGTACTGATTGCCCCATCGAGCGCTCTATTAGCCACGTAAAAGACCCCGTTGAGATCTAGCAGTAGCCCTTTGATGGGAGAGGCATTCATCGTCATAGAGTTCCTCTGCGGCTGCCAAACGATTTATGGAGCCTACTGAATCTGAAGCCAGGAAAGGGGCGCAACCGCTACAGTCATTTCAAATATTTACGTACGGCAAGCTGACGTCACAGAGCTACAGGATGTACTGGTTAAACGGGGAAGCGGTAGACGCTCAAACGCTGGAGTTAGCTATAGACGATCCGGGGCTGCTCTTTGGGGCTACTGTGTTCACTACGCTGCGGGTGTATGAGAGTTCCCTCGATCATCGGCTGACGGGATGGAAGCAGCATTGCGATCGCATCCGCACCTCCCTCGAAACCTTTCACTGGGCACAGCCCGATTGGGAGCGGCTGCGCCGGGGAGCAGAGGTGCTCAGGGGGCACTACCCGGTGCTAAGAATTACGCTGTTTCCCGATGGCCGAGAGCTGATAACCGGGCGCCATTTGCCAGCCGATCTCGCTTTGCGCCAGAACCAGGGCGTCACCGCATGGGAGGCTTCTCCTGCCTATGGCAGGACGCTACCTGAACACAAGACAGGAAATTACCTGGCCTGCTGGTTGGCGGCTCAAGCAGCAAAGACGCAAGGGGCAGCAGAGGCGATTTTGGTAGATGAAGCAGGCAACTGGCTGGAAACCAGCACCGGAACGCTTTGGGGTTGGGCGCAGGGGCAGTGGTGGACGCCGCCTTTAGCGGTGGGAATTTTACCGGGGGTGGTGCGATCGCAGCTCCTGGCCCACCTCAATCACCAGCGCTACCCGGTTCAAGAATCCCAGTTCACCTCATCCCAGGTGCAGCAGTTTGAGTGCCTGGCCTACACCAACTCAGTAGTGGAGTTAGTCCCGATTCACACAGTCCTGCGGGGGCGAATTAGACTGGAATACAATCCTAATTGCAAGGCTTTGCAGGCGTTGTGGTCCTATTGGACGCTTTAGGAGGTTAGCTTTAGAGCCCAGACTCATGTTTTCGCTTTACTAGCCCACTTGGTATCAATCTTTAGTTTGGCCGGCTTATTCGATCAATCCTGAATCTGGCGTTAACATTAATTAATATACGTTTTCATCTTTCGGATAAGAAACACCCCATCCTCACCCTGAAGTAATTGGAGGCAGAAGCGCGGTGAACAAACGGTGGAGAAACGCAGGTCTGTACGCCCTGCTGGTGGTTGTGGTCATTGCCCTGGCCACTGCCATTTTTGACCCCTCTGGGCAAGAGACAGAGACTTGGCGCTACAGCCGCTTCATCCAGGCTATCGAGAACAACCAGATCGAGCGGGTTAACATCAGCTCTGACCGCACTCGGGCCCGGTTTACCGACCCCGATGGCAGCGGCCAAGTAATCGTCAACCTGCCTAACGATCCTGAGCTGATTGACACGCTAGAGAGCAACAACGTCGATATCGTTGTGCTGCCTCAGAGCGACGACAGCGTCTGGGTACGCGCCTTCAGTACCCTGTTGATTCCGATTCTGCTGCTCGTGGTGCTATTCTTTGTGCTGCGACGGGCTCAAAATGGCCCTGGCAGCCAGGCTATGAACTTTGGCAAGTCCAAGGCACGGGTGCAGATGGAGCCCCAAACCCAGGTAACTTTCGGCGATGTCGCTGGTATCGACCAGGCTAAGCTGGAGCTGGCTGAAGTCGTAGACTTCCTCAAAAACGCTGATCGCTTCACCGCTGTAGGGGCCAAAATCCCCAAGGGCGTGCTTCTGGTTGGCCCTCCCGGAACCGGCAAAACCCTGCTGGCACGTGCTGTGGCTGGGGAAGCTGGAGTGCCTTTCTTCTCCATCTCAGGCTCTGAGTTTGTAGAAATGTTCGTGGGTGTGGGTGCCTCTCGGGTGCGTGACCTGTTCGAGCAGGCCAAGTCCAATGCCCCCTGTATCGTGTTCATCGACGAGATTGACGCTGTGGGTCGCCAGCGGGGTGCTGGACTCGGCGGCGGTAACGATGAGCGTGAGCAAACCTTGAACCAGCTGCTCACCGAGATGGATGGTTTCGAGGGCAACACTGGCATCATCATCATCGCGGCCACAAACCGCCCTGACGTACTCGACGCAGCGCTGCTGCGGCCCGGTCGTTTTGACCGTCAGGTAGTGGTGGATCGTCCCGACTACGCTGGTCGTCTGGAAATCCTCAACGTTCACGCTCGCGGCAAGACCTTCTCCAAAGACGTTGACCTAGAGAAAATTGCCCGTCGTACCCCTGGCTTTACTGGGGCTGACCTGTCCAACCTGCTGAACGAAGCCGCTATTCTAGCCGCTCGTCGCAACCTGACCGAAATCTCAATGGATGAGGTCAACGACGCTATCGATCGAGTTCTGGCTGGCCCCGAGAAGAAAGATCGCGTCATGAGCGAGAAGCGCAAGCAGCTGGTGGCCTATCACGAGGCTGGCCATGCTCTGGTGGGCGCTCTTATGCCCGACTATGACCCGGTGCAAAAAATCAGCATCATCCCGCGCGGTCGTGCGGGTGGTCTGACCTGGTTCACCCCCAGCGAAGATCGTCTAGAGTCTGGCCTGTACTCCCGCTCCTACCTGCAAAACCAGATGGCAGTCGCCCTGGGTGGACGCCTGGCTGAA
>DATNQE010000669.1:0-16977 GCA_036702895.1 Trichocoleus sp.
GGTGTACAAGCTTGTTGAAATCGACGGTATGGCGGTGCTCAAAGACTCTGCCAACAAGGCCACCTACCCAGGGCGCAAGCAGGTCTTTCGCTATTTGCACAATGGCCAGGTCGTTTGCGATCGCCTCGGGCTGATGACGGAAGCTGCTAACGCCGAAGCGTTCCTAGCAGCCCCTTCTAACACCACCTTGGAAAAGAACGGCTCTAGCGTTGCCCCACCCCTGATGCAGCCGTTGCTACAGCCCGTCATGCAAAATGGTCAGGTGTTGTCGGAACCGCCGACACTGGCTCAAATTGCTCAGCTAACAGCCGCCTCGGTCGCTAGCCTGCCGGTCGCTGTTCGCACTGTTGACCACCCAGTGCCCCTCAATGTAGAGATCTCGCAGCCCCTACAGCGGCTGACCGAAGAGACTCGGCAGCGACTGTCTGCTAAGGTTCTGGTTTAGCCTCAGCTGATCCACTCAATTTCTCTGCCCAGTCATACAGCCTCCCTACAGCAATTTTCCTGAAATGCCCATGAAAACGATTGCTCTCTTTGGCACCAGCGCCGATCCTCCCCATCAGGGACACTGCGCTATCCTCCGCTGGCTGACAACTCGCTTTGACCATGTGGCGGTGTGGACAGCTAACAATCCCTTTAAAGAGCACCAAACCGATTTGGCCGACCGCTTTCGCATGCTGGAGCTGCTGATCGAAGCGCTGGACGTGCCGCCGGGCTCAGTGCAGCTGCACCCGGAGCTGAGCCACATGCGCTCCATCGTCAGTATTGAGCGGGCCAAACAGAAGTGGCCCGACGCCCATTTCACTTTGGTGATTGGTGCAGATCTAGTGCGCCAACTGCCCCACTGGTATAAAGCGCAGGAGATTTTCGCAGCCGTCAGCGTACTGGTGGTGCCTCGTCCTGGCTACAGCGTGAGCGACCAAGACTTAGGCGAGTTGCAAAGCCGCGGTGCCACCGTTGAAATTGCCGTTATGCCCCAGCAGTACGACGTATCTTCGTCCCAATACCGCGCTGACGAAGCGGCTACGCTGCCCCCCGCCGTTCAAGCCTACATTGAGCAAAACCACCTCTACTCATGCCCGGAAGACTCCAGAAAAAAACTCTCAGCGCCCAGGAAGATGTCGATTTAGCGGACTTTAAAGTCGGTGTAGACAGCGTCATTTTCTCAGTCGATACTGACCAAAATCGGCTGCTGGTGCTGCTGGTCATGCGCCACGACAGGCCCTTTGCGGGGACCTGGAGCCTACCGGGTACCCTGGTGCGCCGGGGCGAATCTTTGGAAGACGCTGCTTACCGCGTCCTCTCCGAAAAAATTCGGGTTAGCAACCTCTACCTGGAGCAGCTCTACACTTTTGGCGGCCCCGATCGGGACCCCCGCGAAGCCAGAGATGCCTATGATATTCGCTACCTCTCAGTCAGCTACTTTGCTCTGGTGCGCTTTGCCGAGGCCGAGCTGATCGCCGACGGCGTTAGCGGGATTGCCTGGTACCCGCTCAGTCAGGTGCCGTCCCTGGCCTTTGACCACAGCGAGATTCTCAAGTACGGCTACCAACGGCTGCGAAACAAGCTAGAGTACAGCCCTATCGCCTTTGATGTGCTGCCAGAGATGTTTACTCTGGGCGATCTCTATCAGCTTTATGTGACCGTGTTAGGCCCTGATTTTTCTGACTACTCCAATTTCCGCGCTCGTTTGCTGAAGCTAGGCTTTTTGCAAGACACGGGGGTGAAAACCTCTCGCGGGGCGGGGCGGCCCGCTTCCCTCTATCGCTTTGATGCGGCGGCGTTTGAGCCGCTGAAGGATAAGCCAATGGTTTTTATCTAGTGAGGAGAGAGGAGGGAGGAGAGAGGAGTTATGAATTTGTTAGTCTGCGTAGGTTGGGGTTGAGCAGAGCGAAACCCAACGTTCCAAATAGTGAGCATTAGTCAGCAGCGTTCTTTTTGCTCATACCTAGCATTCCTATTGACGAATAGGCCCATGAAAATTGCGATCGCACAACTCAATCCCACCATTGGTGATCTGGCAGGCAATGCTCAGCAGGTGCTAGAAGCAGCGCAGCAGGCCGAGCAGTTGGGGGCTGATCTGTTAGTGACCACGGAGCTGGTGCTGTGCGGCTACCCACCGCTTGACCTGCTGCTGCGGCCCAGCTTTATCGACGAAATGGGGTTAACCGTCGAGCAGTTGGCGCGAGAGCTGCCCGCAGATCTACCGGCGCTGGTGGGGCTGGCAACCGCTAACCCCCAGGCGCGAGAGCGGGGCGGCAAAGTGCTCTACAACAGCACTGCACTGCTGCACCAGGGCCAGATTCAGCAGGTCTTTCACAAGCAGCTGCTGCCGACCTACGACGTATTTGATGAAGCGCGCTACTTTGCAGAAGGGCAAGGCAGCTGTCAGTTTGAGCTGTGCGATCGCAGCGGTTCTTCCATCCGTATCGGCGTCACCATCTGCGAGGACCTGTGGAACGATGAGAAGTTTTGGGGCGGGCGCAGCTATGTCCGTAACCCCATTGCTGATCTGGCCGAAGCGGGCGTGGATTTGGTCGTGAATCTGTCGGCCTCGCCCTACTCGGTCAATAAACAAAAGCTGCGGGAATCGATGCTCGGCCACAGCGCCACCCGCTTTCATTGCCCCATTGTCTATGCCAACCAAGTGGGGGCCAACGACGACCTAATTTTCGACGGCTCCAGCGTTGCCTTTAACCGTCAGGGTGAGGTGGTGGCACGGGTGGCATCCTTTCAGCGGGATTTAGTCCTAGTTGAATATGACACCCAAGCGCGAGATTTGCTGCCGGGCCCAAAGGTACCGCTGTTCACGAGCGAAGATGCTGAAATTTGGTCAGCCTTAGTCCTTGGCGTACGCGACTATGCCCAAAAGTGTGGCTTCTCTAAGGCAGTCATTGGTCTCAGCGGGGGAATTGATTCGGCATTGGTAGCTGCGATCGCAGCCGCTGCTCTCGGCCCCGAAAACGTCTTTGGCGTGCTCATGCCCTCGCCATATAGCTCCGACCACTCCATCAGCGATGCCCTGACCCTTTGCGAAAACCTGGGTATCGGCAGCGAGACTCTCCCCATTGGCGACCTGATGCAGGGCTACGACAAAACCCTGGCAGGCTTATTCGCCGGGACTGAGTTTGGCATTGCTGAGGAAAACATTCAGTCGCGCATTCGCGGCAACCTGCTGATGGCCGTTGCCAACAAGTTTGGCTATCTGCTCCTCTCCACCGGCAACAAATCGGAGATGGCCGTCGGCTACTGCACCCTCTACGGCGATATGAACGGCGGCTTAGCCGTAATTGCCGATGTACCGAAGACCCGGGTGTATTCGCTGTGTCAATGGCTAAATAGCAGGGCAGAAGGCGGGCAGCAGGAGGCAGAAGGCCCCCCTGTAGCCCTTCTGCCTTCTGCCCTCTGCCCTCCGCCTTTTATTCCCCCCAACATTCTTACCAAGCCTCCTAGCGCTGAACTTAAGCCGGGCCAGGTGGATCAGGACTCGCTGCCGCCTTATGAGGTGTTAGACGACATTTTGGAGCGCCTGGTGCAGCGTCAGCAGTCGTTGGTCGAAATCGTAGAAGCGGGCCACGACCCTAAGACGGTTGAAAAAGTGGTACGGCTGGTCTCACGCGCTGAGTTTAAGCGGCGGCAGGCTCCACCCGTCCTTAAAGTTACCGACCGAGCCTTTGGCGTGGGCTGGCGTATGCCGATTGCCAGCCGCTGGAAAACTCAACTCTCAACGCCCATAGGCAGCAAAGCCTAGCGCTGCTTTAGGTTTTGCAGTCGCTCGACAGGCTTGAACTAGGACGGGCTGCAGGGGTGCTACTTCTGGCCGGAGGCAACGCCCCCATGCCCCAAAAATCAGCTGTCCTGAGCAGTGTGGCGGCAGTTATATCGATGGAACCAAAGGCAGATTTAATGCTTTGAAATATCTCCCGGAGCAGCTATTTTCCTAAAGTGTTTCCGTTCTTAAGAAGGAGAAACTTCTATGTCTTTACAAGATGTAAATCCCTTTCTTTGGCTGTAAAGAATGTTAGCCGTGATTCCCACCGGTTTGTTTCGCCTTATATGATCAAGACATAAAGGCAAACGTGTTGAGTTGGCGCTAACGATTAAGCATCCCAACAAATACATCTCCACAGACAGCAACTCAACAGGACAGGCCCGCTACTCTACAATTGAGGTAACAGGTATGAATGTCCCTAGGATGATTGATAGCGTCATTCAATATTTGTCCGAAGCCGTTGCGCGAATCTTCAGCCCCGATAGCGATTCCTATCCTGTTACGGGGGTTCAGCCTTTCGATGGCGATCCATTTTCCAAGAGGGTAGACGAAAGATAACGTTAAGCTCATGCCGTAGCTCACTTCACAGGTACCGATAGTCTCTTAACCATGTCTGATAACCCCCTTAACCTCTGGCTAGCCAGAGGTTTTTCTGTTATGAGGAATAAATAGCTTATTGGAGAGAATACAGCGATAGCCACTGGAGTTAAAACGAAATGCAGGGGTGAAACATGTGGCTAGGAAAGCCCAGATACCCCAAGAATTAGATTTCCTAACGCACAGCCCACTCCACACCGATTTCGCCTTTGCTTTCGCTCCAGTCCTCTAGCCACCGCAGTAGAGCCCGTTGAGTTTTGGACTGGAAGCGTTTGGGGGCCACTTTGGGAACTACCTTGCCATCAATGAGTTCGCAGCGCTCGTTGGCTTCTGGAGAGGCCAAAAACGTTTCTACCGTCATTCCTGATTGAGAGGTCTGAACCACGAAAGGATCTCTACCCTGCAGCTGCGAGTTGAGCCCGGTTTAGCGCTGGCATAGCAGTTCCTGATTTGGAAGTTGCGTATAATCTCCTTTTCGCGGATTGCCAAGCTTCTATGTCTCTTGCTCCTACCTCTACCGTTGAAATCCAGCCCGCTACGCCTGAGGATGTGCCGCTGATGTTTGACCTGATTGTGGCGCTAGCGGAGTACGAAAAGCTGGCCCATGAGGTAGTCGGCACCCCCGAAGAGCTGCATCAGCATCTGTTTGGCGAGCGGCCCTATATCGAAGCTTTGGTAGCCCGAGTCAAGGGGGAAGCAGCAGGGTTTGCGCTGTTTTTTCACAATTACTCGACGTTTCTCACCAAGCCTGGCGTCTATCTAGAAGATTTGTTTGTGCTGCCTCAGTTTAGGGGTCAGGGGGTGGGCAAAGCACTGTTGGTTCATCTAGGCAAACTAGCGCTAAGCCGAGGCTGCGGGCGGCTAGAGTGGAGCGTGCTGGACTGGAATGAAAATGCGATCGCATTCTACGAGCGCATGGGAGCAGAACTTCAGCCCGACTGGCGCGTCTGTCGGGTCAGCGGAGACAACCTAAAAGCCTTTAGTGAGATGTAGCTTAGGTGGCAAATCTGTCCTAGATGGGTATGATTTGTGCCAGGAATGTGGCGTTTAGCGGGTTAGCATGGCACAAATTTTTATTTCAGCGGCTCACGGAGGGTTTGAGAATGGGGTGCTCGACCCTGGAGCCATCGTTCCTGGCACCACCGAAGCAGCAGAGATGATCCGCCTGCGGGATCTAATCGTGCCGGAGTTGCGATCGCGCGGATTTACGGTGCTCTCAGTGCCCGACGACCTTAGCGCCTCAGATACCCTCGGCTGGATTAATGCCCGCTGCCGCCCCGGAGATGTGGCGCTGGAAATTGAAGCCGGGGCGTTTAACCAACCGGCAGTGCGGGGCGCAATTGCCTACTACATCGCCAATAACGACGCACGCCGCACCCACGCTGAACTCATGATGCTCGCCCTACTGCGACGAGTGCCTCAGCTCACCAGCCGAGGGGTTCGGCCTGATACCAACTCAGGCTTGGGTAGCCTCGCCTTTACCCGTGGCGTTGCCTGCCCATCGCTCACTATGGAAGTGGGGTTTTTAACAAACCCTCAGGATTTAGCCCTGATTCAAAACCGTCGTCGCGATATCGCCCTAGGTTTAGCTGACGGTCTAGCCTCCTGGAGTAGAGCGGTTTCTGGCACCAGCCCCACACCCCCCACCATTCCGCAGGTAAACATTTCCATTAACGGCGGGCTTTACGAGGAAAAAGGCATTTTAGTAAATGACAACGCCTATATCCCAATTGATTTGAGCGACCAGCTGGGCATTAACCTGAGTCAAGACACTACTTTGCGCCGGGTCAGCTACAACAATGTCGTCTACATCAAGGCAGTAGACCTGCGCAACTACAACGTTTCGGTGGGCTGGGACACTGCCACACGCACCATTCAGCTGAAAACTCCAACGGGCTCTCAAATTTCCCCCGGCACCCTAGATCTGATCATGGGGTACGGCAAAACCTCTGAAATTCAGATGTTGATGTTCCTCAAGGCCAACAATGAGGCGGCCGCCACCCAGTATCGCGACCTGCCCAAGCTCTATCGCGAAGAAGGAGCGATCGAGGGGGTGAACTACGACATCGCCTTTAGCCAAATGTGTGTAGAGACTGCTTTTTTGACCTTCAACGGCACCATCCTCAAGCCCGCACAAAATAATTTTGGCGGGGTTGGCTCGGCCACCGGGGGGCCAGAGGGCGCGTCTTTCCCCAGCGCCCGAATTGGGGTGCGTGCTCAGATCCAGCACCTTAAAGCCTACGCCAGCACCGAACCACTGGTGCAGGTGCTAGTCGACCCCCGGTTCCGATTTGTCAGGCGCGGAGTGGCGCCGCTAGTCGGTCAGCTCAGCGGCCGCTGGAGTGCCGATTTGCAATACGGTCAGAAAATTCTGGCTGTGCTGCGACGGCTGTACGAGTCAGCTGGCTTACTCTAAACACTCTAAACCTACGCAGGTTGAGCTTCGGAGAAGTTGGCACAGACATGATTCATCTTTGGCCCCCAGTGATATGGTTGAATGCCAGGGAGCCAAGCGGCACAGCCACTTTTTTCAACGCCCTACCGCGAGCCATACTGCATATTCAGCGCGATCTTTTAGAAGCAGTCTTTCAGAAACTGTCGCAACGCTTATGACTCAAGCACCCCGGACGGCAAACCCCATACTTCAGCCGAGCCCGTCTAGTCGCCCTCCTGGCCACCCCTTGAGCCAATCCCTACGTCAGCAAATACGCCGTGCTCTGGTGCAGGTGGGGGGCGCGGCGCTGCTGTGGTGCCTAGTCGCTCTCCCTGGGCGAGCCGCTGTAGAGCTGAGGGTCGCCATTCGGGAAGGGGCACCCGCTATCACTGTAGGCAGTTCGACGACTGCGGTGGTTCGCGATCGCACAGGGCAGGGGCTAGGTCAGCTGCCGGGCGGCCGCTCCATCAATGTGGCGTCAGAAGGGGGGCGAGTGCGGCTAGCCTCCTGGCTGGGCGACGCCTTTTGGGTTGAGCCTACGGACGGGGGCTATATCTTCATTGGCGATCGCTGGTATCGCGGTCGAGTGCTGGTCACGCCAGGGGCGAACGGCGTCACTGCCGTTAACTTCGTCGATTTAGAAGCCTACCTATACAGCGTCCTGGGCGGGGAAATGCCCGTTAGCTGGCCCCTAGAGGCGCTCAAATCCCAGGCCGTAGCGGCCCGGTCCTATGCACTCTATCACCGCAGTCGGTCCCAGGCTCAACCCTACGACGTGGTCAGCACCACTGCCTCCCAGGTGTACAAAGGGCTCGAATCAGAAGCCCAAAGCACTCGCGCTGCCGTCGACGCTACTCGTGGTCAGGTGCTCACCTACGGAGGCCAAATTATTGAAGCCGTCTTCCATTCCTCCTCAGGTGGCTACACTGAAAACGTCGAGGACGTGTGGTCTCGGCCTTTGCCCTACCTGCGGGCTGTCGAAGACTACGACGCAGGTGCGCCTGTCTACCAGTGGTCAGTGTCGATGCCCATGACCGACTTTGAGCGACGCATTGCTGGAGTGGGGGCTCTAGTTTCTGCGGTGCCTGAGCGCACCACCCCCCGAGGGCGCGTTGTCACCCTTCGGCTCCAGGGCAATGCAGGCACTCGTGTCATGAGTGGTAATGAGGTGCGGCAAGCCCTTAATCTCCGCAGCACGCTCTTCTCCATCTCTGTAGCTGGGGGTACCGTGAATATCCAGGGACGCGGCTACGGCCACGGCCTCGGGCTCAGCCAGTGGGGGGCAAACAACATGGCCCGCCAAGGCCGTTCCTACCAGGAGATTTTGACTCACTACTACCGGGGCGCGACGCTGTCGCAGGTGCAGGTGCAGTAGAGAAAGGGGTAGGGGGTACAGGGCACAGGGTATAAGGGAGTAGGGCGAACCCTGTTCACTATCTTTCGCGCCTTCCCCATGTACTCTCTCCCCTCTTGGCTCGCACCCTGGACCCGAGACCCTGGACCCGAACCCCTCCTCCCTTAAGCTTGCCTTAAGCCTCCTCAAAGCAGTAAGCTCAGGCCACTGGCGTTGTCGGTGTGCAGAGCATGACCCTTGCAGAGCATCAAATTGAGGTAGGCAAGCTGACCTGGTTTTACCGGGAGGCAGCTCCGATAGGAGAGAGCGATCGCATTCCGGTGGTGCTGCTGCATGGTCTGGTGGCTCAGAGCTACAGCTGGCGCAAGGTGATGCCGGTACTGGCGGAGCAGGGTTTTCGTGCGATCGCGCCGGATTGGATTGGCCATGGGTTTTCCAGCAAGCCAGATCGACGGGACTTTGCCTACACAGCGGAAGCATTTGTGGGGGCGCTAGCAGAGTTTGTCGAAGCGCTGGGGCTGGAGCGATTTCACCTGGTGGTGCAGGGTTTTTTGGGTTCAGTGGGATTGCAGTATGCGCTGCGGCACCCAGAGCGGGTGGAGCGGCTGGCTATTCTCAATGCGCCTATTGCTCCGACGGCGAAGCGGCCCTGGAAGATCAAGCAGTTTGGCGTTCCCCTGGTGGGCGATATGCTTACCCAAGACCCCATCCTGGTGGATCGCACGCTGGAGGGGGGCGGTCCGTATCAGGTAGATGATGCCGATCTAGATGTTTATCGGCGGCCCTTTCTCAAGAGCTCTGATGTGGGGCGGGCGCTGCTAGCCACCGTTCAGGGGCTAAATCTAAACAAAACCACTACAGAAATCGCCGCTGGGTTGCCGCAGTGGCCTCACCCCACGCTGCTGCTGTGGGGACTGAGCGATCCTTGGCTACCCGTCGATCTGGCCCAAACCTGTGTGAAAGACTTGCAAGATGGGGAACTCGTCTCACTAGACCAGGTCGGTCATTACGCCCAGGAGGACTGGGCCGAAAAGGTGGCAGAGGCCCTAAGCCCTTTTTTAAGAAAAGTGGCTGTGTAGGAAATGGCGCACTCTTTCATAAGAGCTCGATAAACCTCCGTAGTCGGCCTACAGCAAGCGGTTCAAACTACGAAATCTAAACTCCTGCCCCCATACTAATTATTTAGGCCTATAACAAGAAGTCGGTCGGCCCTGGAAACCCGGTACTTCTTGATGGATAACTCTGCGGATAATGCGTTTGGGGAATGGCACGCCCTTGCCCCAGAAGAGGCGCTGGCACGGCTCCAGAGCGACGGCAGCAGCGGCTTGACATCGGCAGCGGTGATTGAGCGACGGCAGACCTACGGAGCGAACGAACTCGAAGAAACCGGAGGGCGCAGTAGCCTACGCATTTTGCTCGACCAGTTCACTAATATCATGCTGCTGATGCTGATAGCGGTGGCGGTGATCTCTGGGGTGCTGGCTCTGCGCCGGGGAGAGGTGCCCAAAGATGCGATCGCAATTTTTGCCATTGTCATCCTCAACGGCGTTTTAGGCTACTTTCAAGAAAGCCGAGCCGAAAAAGCGCTGGCGGCCCTGAAACAGTTAGCCGCCCCCAACGTGCGGGTTATGCGCGACGGACGCCTGCTGGAGGTGCCCGCCCAGGACCTAGTGCCCGGCGATATCTTACTGATTGAAGCTGGAGTGCAGATAGCGGCGGATGGTCGCCTGCTAGAGTCGGTCAACCTGCAGGTGCGCGAGTCGGCCCTAACAGGGGAAGCCCAGTCGGTCAACAAGCAGGCCCAGCAGATACTTCCCCAGGAAACTTCCCTCGCCGACCGCAAAAATTTGGTCTTCCAGGGCACTGAGGTAGTACAGGGGCGAGGCACTGTGCTAGTGACCCACACCGGCATGAAGACGGAGCTGGGTCGTATCGCTGCCATGATCCAATCCGTCAAGAGCGAGCCCACGCCGCTGCAGGAGCGCATGGATCAGCTGGGCAATGCCCTGGTCACCGGCTCGCTGATTCTGGTCGCCATTGTGGTGATTGGCGGGGTCATCGGCGCGGGCTGGGGTGCGTTTGAAAGCCTGCTGGAAGTTTCGCTGAGTATGGCCGTAGCCGTAGTTCCCGAGGGGCTACCTGCGGTCATTACCGTAACGCTGGCCATCGGCACTCAGCGAATGGTGCGCCGGCAGGCTCTGATTCGGCGGCTGCCCGCAGTGGAGACGCTGGGGTCAGTAACGACTATCTGCTCTGACAAAACCGGCACCCTGACCCAGAACAAAATGGTGGCCCAGCAGGTGCGTACTCCCCAAGCGATCTACCGAATCACTGGGGAGGGCTACCAGCCCGAGGGCGAGTTTTTGCGCCAAGATGGCGCCACGGTTGATGCTGTCTCCACCCCTGCCCAGAGCCCAGACCTGGCGCTGCTGCTGCTCGGTAGCCTGCTGTGCAACGATGCAGTGCTGCAAAAAGAGCAGGGCGAATGGGCCGTGCTGGGCGATCCGACGGAGGGAGCGCTGGTGGTGCTGGGCTGCAAAGGGCGGCTCGACTACCACGGCCTCACTAACGGCCTGCGACGGGCGGTCGAGTTTCCCTTCACCTCCG
Organism: Trichocoleus sp.; assembly: GCA_036702895.1. Classification (GTDB taxonomy): domain Bacteria; phylum Cyanobacteriota; class Cyanobacteriia; order Phormidesmidales; family Phormidesmidaceae; genus JACVSF01. Next base: position 10,765 of record DATNQE010000669.1, read on the forward strand.
AGCGCAAGCGCATGAGCGTTGTGATCCACCCGCAAGGAACCGCGCTGCCGCCGGAGCTATCTGCCCCCATCTCTGCCTTGGCCCCCCAAACAGACTACCTGCTGCTGGCCAAGGGCTCTCCCGAAGTGCTGCTGGAGCGGTGCAGCCAGGTGTGGCAGGGCGGACAGGTTCAGGATTTAGCAGCGGGGATGCGATCGCACATCCTCTCTGACAACGAGCAGATGGCGCTGCGCGGCTTGCGGGTGCTGGGCTTGGCCTGCCGCCCCTTGAAAACGCCCCCCGCCGAAACCGATGCCGATACCGCTGAGCAGCAGCTCATTTGGCTGGGGCTAGTGGGCATGATCGATGCGCCCCGACCTGAGGTCAAGCAGGCTGTGGAGCGCTGCCGGGCCGCCGGGATCCGCACCATGATGATCACCGGCGACCACCCCCTAACGGCCCAGGTACTCGCCGAGGATCTGGGCATTGCCGGTCCCGAGAGCCGCGCTATCAACGGCCTAGAGCTGCAAAAAATGAGCCAGGCCGAGCTAGAGGCCGTGGTCAAAACCACCAGCGTCTACGCTCGGGTGTCTCCTGAGCACAAGCTGCGCATTGTCGAAGCCCTGCAGAAGGACCACCAAATTGTGGCCATGACGGGGGATGGCGTTAACGATGCTCCGGCGTTGAAGCGGGCCGACATCGGTATTGCCATGGGCATCACCGGCACCGATGTCAGCAAAGAGGCCAGCGACATGGTGCTGCTCGACGACAACTTCGCCACTATTGTTGCCGCCACCGAGGAAGGACGGGTGGTCTACACCAACATTCGCCGCTTTGTGAAGTACATTTTGGGCTCCAACATTGGCGAGGTGCTTACCATTGCCGCTTCACCCCTGCTGCTGCCCATTGTCGATGTGCCCCTGACGCCGCTGCAGATCCTCTGGATGAACCTGGTCACCGATGGCTTCCCGGCGTTGGCGCTAGCGGTTGAGCCCGCCGAACCCAACGTCATGAACCGGGCGCCTCACGACCCCCAAGAGAGCATCTTTGCCCGTGGCTTAGGGGCCTACATGATTCGCATTGGAATAGTCTTTAGCATCATCTCAATTGCGCTCATGGAATGGGCTTACTATCACGCTCAGGCCAATCCTGGTAACCCCGAGCGTTGGAAAACAATGGTGTTTACGACGCTTTGCCTGGCGCAAATGGGCCATGCGATCGCAGCTCGGTCCCACAGTCAAATGGCTTGGCAAATCTCCCCCTTCTCCAATCCATTTGTGCTGGTCGCCGTGGTGTTAACCACGGTGCTGCAGCTGATGTTGATTTACGTAGAACCCCTGCGTAATTTCTTTGGCACCCATCTGCTCAGTCCTTTAGAGCTAGCGATTTGCTTTGGCTTTAGTATGCTGCTGTTTGTTTGGGTAGAGCTGGAAAAACTGATCAAGCAGCTGCGCCGTAAGAAGGCTTAGTGCCTCCGGCAGCATTTCAGGAATTTGCCCAGAGCTATTTGTAGTCAACCTGATAGGGATTCATAACGCTGGCAATCATAGGGCTGTGCAAGTGACAGGTTTTTAGCTCGGGCGATGGCACTATACCGGTAGCTTAGAGCCAAAAACCCAGACCAAAACCATCTGCTAAGACGGTAACTAGCAGGTTTTCTATTCGCGTGATTACATGAGCTGCAGCGAAAGCTATCAGCCTGCCATTTCCCAAAGTTTTTAATCTTTTCAAGAAGAAGCCGTGAAACTACGCAGAAATTGCTAGCAGAGCCTCTCCGCTGGGCACACCAGAAGCGGCAGTGCGGCCTCTTTACTCTAGAGCGAGGTCCAGCTATTCATTGCTTCCTGTCCTAAAGGTTCGCCTGAAGGCCTCTTTTGGAGGTTCTTTCGTGATCCGTAGCTCTAGACGGGAAATATGAAAATAGGTCCCCCTAGGCAGTCCGCTACTGCTGCCATAGCCCTCAACCCTTCACAACTTTACATATATGTCAGCCTCGGCCCCCCAGCATCAGATTTATCACCTCTTAGAGTTTGCCTGCGAGGAAAAGAACGATCTGATTATTCTAGATAGCGCCACTTACTCCGTCGGTCGAGACCCTGATAATTCCATCGTCATTAACTCTGCCTCAGTTTCCAGGCAGCACGCCATTTTGCTGCGAGTGACTATGCCGGACACCGACCAGCACATGTTTCGCATCGTTGACGGCAGCCTGACCGGAAAGAAAAGCACTAACGGCATTTATATCAATAGCAAAAAGCAGGACTCCTACGTCCTCAGGCACGGAGATGAGATTGCTTTCGGCGGCAAAATTAGAGCAACATACTATAACTTCTTTGCCCCCATCGGACTGAGGGAGTCCGCTGAAATCAAGGCTGCCGTTTCTAGTAGCCTGATGGATAGCGAAAACAAGCTGGCAACTGTGGTTGTGGATCAGAGCGAGCACAAAGAGTCAGCCGATTCCTCCCTGCTGCACCTAGCGACGTTTCCTGAGCTCATTCCCAATCCCATTATTGAGATGGATATCAGCGGCGCTATTACCTACCTCAACCCCAAAGCCGTTGCCCTATTTCCTGACATTCGCGCTAGAAGCACACATCATCCCGTTTTGGCAGACATCCTGGAGACGGTGCAGGGCCGCTCTGAAAAATCCTATATCAGAGAGGTGGAATACAACGGGCTAATCTTTGAAGAGTCAATTCACTACATCAAAGAGAACGATCTGATTCGCATCTTTCTCTTTGATATCACCCAGAAAAAGCAGGCCGAGGCAGCCCGTTTTCAGGCTGAGAAAAACTACCGCAGCATTTTCGTCAACGCCGTTGAGGGCCTTTTCCAAACGACCCTGGAAGGCTACTACATCACCGCCAACCCCAAGCTAGCCGCTATCTACGGCTATGAGTCTGCTGAAGAGCTGATGATGCAGGTTTCTAATATTAAGGAACACCTCTATGTCAACCCAGAGCGGCGGGAAGAGTTCGTCCAGACAGTCATTTCAAAAGGAGTAATCTTTGATTTTGAGTCTCAGGTCTACCGCAAAGACGGCAGCATTATCTGGATTTTAGAAAACGCCCGTGCCATCTACGATGCTAACCATCAGTTCATTGGCTTTGAGGGCTCAGTGCAGGACATCACCCAACGCAAAACCGCAGAGGCGGAATTAATTAAGCGAGACTCTCTCCTGGAAGCCGTCTCGCGGGCCGCCAACTGCCTGCTGATCAACTTTGATTTTCAGGCCGCTATGCGCTCTGCACTGGCCATTATTGGAGGAGCGATTGAGGGCGACTACTTATTTATTTGCAGCCACATCCCGAGCGTTGACAGTCCAACCGCTATAAGAGGGCTACGTACCCAGTTTGAGTGGTTTAGAGAACCGCTTAATGCCGCTGTGCAGGTGGCCTTTTGGCAGGGGCAGGACTACAGCACCCTCGGACTTTCTAGCTGGTACGAAAAACTAGCGGCAGGAGATGCGATCGCAGCTAGCACCGACAGCAGTGAGGCTTCCATTGCCAGTTTCCTCACCCGTAGCGGCGTCCGCTCAGTGCTGCTGGTGCCCCTAACCGTAGCCGGAGGCTTTTGGGGGTTCTTGGGAGTTGCCACTTGCTGCAGCCGGTTCTGGTCTGCCCATGAGGAAGCTACCCTGCTGACCATTGCCGCTAACATGGGAGCGGCCATTCACCGCCAGCAGGTAGAAGATGCCATCCGCCACCGAGCGCTTCACGATGTGCTCACGGGGCTGCCCAACCGGGTTTTATTTGATGAGCAGCTCGATCTGTGCTTGAAAAATGCCCACCGCACTCAAGCATGCCTGGCGGTGATGTTCCTCGATTTAGATCGCTTCAAGACCATTAACGATACCCTAGGCCACACTATTGGCGATCAGCTGCTGCGGCAGGTGGCCCAACGTCTGGCGGAATCTGTGCGCTCGGGCGATGTTGTTGCTCGCTGGGGCGGCGACGAATTTATCATTCTGCTGCCTCACTTCAGCGCCCCTCAGGATGTCAACCAAGTCGCGGAGCGCATCTTGAGCAACCTAGATGCCGTCTTTACCATCGAAAGCCATGAGCTATACGTCACCGGCAGTATCGGCATTGCCCTTCTGGAGCAGAGCAATGCCGATGCCGAAACCCTAATTCGTCAAGCCGATATCGCCCTGTATCAGGTCAAGGAACTGGGCCGCAATGGCTACCAAATCTACAACCCCAGCATGGACTCACGCGCGCCCGAAACGCTCATGCTGGAAAAAGACCTGCGCCATGCTCTCGACCGAGGCGAACTGCGGGTGGTCTACCAGCCTCGAGTCAACATTGGCAGCGGCGAAATCGACGGCATGGAGGCGCTCCTTCGCTGGCAGCATCCCGAAATGGGATTGGTGGCCCCCAGCACATTTATTCCCATTGCTGAGGACAACGGGCTCATTATTCCCATTGGTGAGTGGGTGCTGCGGCAGGCCTGCACTCAAAATAAGCGATGGCAGCAGGAGGGGCTGCACCCGATTCGCATCGCGGTCAATCTTTCTCCAAAGCAGTTTCGTCAGCCCAATTTAGTCAAGGTGATTGCTGATATTCTCACCGAGACGGGGCTAGAGGCTCAATTTTTAGAGCTAGAGGTGACTGAGACAACAGCCATTTACGATATTCAGTTCACAGGAGAAGTGTTTAGAAAGCTGGGAGACATGGGTGTGCAGCTCTCCATTGATGATTTTGGCACGGGGCATTCCTCCCTCAGCCGGCTGCAGTTTCTGCCCCTCAATCATCTCAAGATTGACAAGTCCTTCATTCAGGACCTAACCGAGAATCAGAAAGTATCCCATATTATTTCGACCATTGTTGCCCTGGGCAAAAGCTTGGGACTGAGCATTGTTGCCGAAGGGGTTGAAACACTTCAACAGCTTGATTTTCTCAAGTCCATTGACTGCGAAACGGCTCAGGGTTTTTTCTTCTACCGGCCAGTGCCGGTAGAAGAGGCAACCCAACTACTCGAAAAACATCCGCAAACGCCCCTAAAGCCTTTGACTAAAGACCCACGGTGAGTTCTTTAGCCGCGCCATAGGCTTTCCTGCCCCTCCTTCTCCAAAAACTCCTTCAGTTCACTCTTGAAGGTCTCTTTGTAGGTATTCAAATTAAGCTCATCAACATGCAGCGCTAAGCCTGTGTCTCGCCCCTCCAATACGGCTGCGACCTTTGCGTTTGCCTGGGGCGTAAAGTGGCTCCCATCGTAAGTGTTACCAGGGTCAAGGGTTATGTCAGAAGGGACTGAAAAATCGTACATATCGTCATAGATTTGAGAGACCTGGTAAAACCCTTCCAGAGCGCAATCCATTAGATTGCGGTTGTAGGTCTCGTTAACGAGAGCCCAAGACGACCGGGGCGGCACATAGCCAACAATCCTCGCATCTGGGAAAATTTCTTTGATTTTCTGATAGCGCTCTACCCTAGATAAATCACACTCTTGCGGTGGTTCAGCAGGATAAAATGCCGCTTCGTACTCAGGATGTTCCGGAAACTCTACAGCTTCAAAGTTTTCGTTGTAGTAGTTGAACGGATCAGGGCTAGAGCCGGCCAGGGTCATGACCGAAAACATCAGAACGTTTGAAGATAGATACGCATGGTAAGGGGACTGAGTCGCATAGCTGCCAAAATCCTCAGCTTTACCCGCTACGTCCTGCTGCTTAACAAAGTTGAACTCATCCACACCAACGTAGATAATTTTGGGATTGAATCCCTGCTTCTTAACAAACTCGGCAACGTTAATAAAGTCGTTAGCCCATCCTCCTTTGAAAGAGTAGTTGAAGCATTTGTGCTCTTTAAACTCGGAGGAGTTGAGCGCAGTAACCCTAGAGCTTCCTAAGATCAAGCAATCATAGTCTTTAACGTCGGTGTTTAGAAAGAGATTGGTTTTAGAAATTCTTTCGTTAAAAGGGAAGTTTTTGCCGGTCAACCGATTGGCGCCCCCATACCATAGCGGATCGATCAGCCAGTCTAGGGTTCCAACAGCTCCAAGAATGGCCGCTGTTACGCAGGCAAAAACCAAGAAGCTGAAGTTGTTTGAAGGCTTGCGAGACGGTTCAGGCGACGTCACAGAACTAGGTTTGACCACTTTCAGCGGTTGGTCAAACGCTTTTCCCTTAAAGAAGTTGTTGATGTTCATTGAGATGAAAGAAGATTGAGGTATTCGTCTACAGGTTCTAGGAGAGATCGAACTCAGAGGGCCTTAGGACAGATCAACATAAGGCGA
>DATNQE010000678.1:0-2652 GCA_036702895.1 Trichocoleus sp.
GAAGACAGCGAAGGCCCCGACGAAAAAAACGCCTTAATCGCCCTAGCCATCAAGCACCTTGAACAGATACCGGGGCATCAAAAAGATATTCATGTTGTCGGCGAATTAGTTAAGTTGGACCGTCGCCGCCATTTGAAAGAAGCGGGAGTTGATGAGCTGATTGCAGCCCGAGACTACAGCTCAGGAATCATTGCCCAGAGCGCAGTCTTTAAGAATATGTCGGTTGTCTACCAGCAGCTCCTTACCTACTCCGACGACTCCAACGAGTTTTATTTCATCGCGCCCGGCAAGTACCCAGAGCATCTGCAGGGCATGACTTTTGCAGAGCTAAGCCGCTGGATCAGCGAGTATAGCGCCTCCCACGCCGACAATCCCCTACTGCTCATTGGCATCAAGCTGGGTCATGGCGAGATCCTCCTAAACCCTAAGCAGAGCCATTTTGAGCGGCTAGCTGCCGAAGACTCACTGATTGTCATGGCGTTTCGCAACGTGGAGCGCATCGTCTAGGGCATGACCCAGGCTTCAAACTCAGGAGAAATCTTTTGCCAGCAGTGAATGGAGATAGCGCTGCACTAAGTATTTTTGAGTTTGGGGATTAAATTGGGCCGAGTTAATCACAAATCCGGTGCCAATACCGTCTATGAAAGCAATTATTGCATTGGCCTCAATGCTCGGGTTAATGTCCTTTCGCAGTAGCCCGGCGGCTTGCAGCGCCTGCAGCTCCCTTTCGACAGTCTCACTTAGCTGAGCATAGCGACGGCGGTGCTCTGCCATCAAGTGTTCACGCCCGACAGCGTAGCCCAAAAACGCAATTCACACCCTCCAACCATCTTCAGCACCGGGCTCCAGCGGCAGCGGCGAAAGAGCCATTTGCTCAAGGCGCTCAAGCCCTTCGGAGCTCTGGGCCCCAAGAAAATAGCGCAGCTTAATACTCAAATCGAGCCCATGCTGGACCATCTAGCGCAACAGCTTAGCCAGTCAGACTGGCTGTGTGGTTCTGCTTACTCATTGGCAGATGCCGTGTGGACAGCGGTGCTCAACCGATTAGAGGAGCTGGGCTTTGGGCCACTTTGGCAGGAAGGAAGGCGCAGTGCGATCGCATCCTACCTCCACCGTCTCAAAGCGCGTCCCAGCTACAGCGCCGCCATTCAAAACGACACTATGCCTGTGCCTATGGTCTTAGCAGGGCTACGGCGCATCTTTCTAAGGTTTTGAGCGCCCTAACCCTCTCCCTAGAAGCCCAGATCTGCTTTAGCCGCTTCAGCCGCTTTGAAAACAGCTAAATCGGGCATCTCTTCCCAAGCCGGTTCGCCTACCTCGCTGTAGAACGCGGCGTCGTAGGGACGGGTGCGCACTACTACCGGCATCGGCACCGCGTGACCAAGCAGCAGCGCCTGCTGCTTCGAGTCGAGCTTAGCCAGCACCGATCGCAAACTTTGGGCCCCCGACACCCCAGTAAAAATGGCGTCAATATCCTTCTCGTCGTTCAGCAGCGCCGTAATGCGGGTACCGATCTGCGACATTACCTCGTTATCGATGCCGGAGGGGCGCTGATCGACCACTAGCAGCGTGACGAAGTACTTGCGCATCTCGCGGGCAATGGTGCCAAAAATAGTCTGTCGGGCCGTCGCCGGATCGAGGAAGCGGTGCGCTTCTTCAATGGTGATCATGAGCTGGCGGGGCCGGTCCGCCGGGTTCTTGCTCTGCAAAAACTTGTCGGCCTTTTTTACGTAGCTGGCGTGGATGCGGCGAGCAATCACGTTGGTTGCCAGCATGTAGGAGAGCATGTTGGACTGCGAGCCAAACTCAATCACCACGTGCTTCCCGGCATCAATGGCGTCGAGGATCTGGCCGACGTAGTTGTGGGGGCAGGTGTTGCGAATGTATTTCAAGTCGCCCAGGCGCGTCAGCTTGCGCTGCAGCGCCATAATCGAGGACTTGCTGCCCATCTTGGTTTCGCAAAACTCCTGGATCTCTTCGTTGCTGAGGGTGAGCAGACGGTTGATCCACGACTTGCCAAACTCGTTGCGCAGAATGATGGCGTTTTCCAGGCTGGCCTCTGACAGGTTGAGCTCGCCCCGCACCAGAGTCAGGTCTTCGACATCGATCTGGTCGTAGCTAATGTAGAGTTCCTGAGCATCGCGCACGCCCCGACGTTTGGTGGACTCTGGGTCGAGGGTGAAAATCTGCACCTGGCCTGGAAACAGCTGCCGCAGCCCTTTAACCGTGCTGAAACGCTTGCCCTCGCTGACGGCCTCCCAGCCGTACTCAGAGTGCATGTCAAAAATCAAATTTACGGCGGCCTGGCGCTTAATTGTGCCGGCTAGCAGCAGCCGCGTGAGAAACGACTTGCCCGTTCCCGACTTGCCAAAGATGCCGTTGCTGCGCTCTACAAAGCGGTCCAGATCGAGGCAGACCGGCACGTCCATATCGATGGGCTGACCAATGGCAAAATTGCGCCGATGAGGGTCATCCTCCCAGCCAAACACGGCTCGAAAGTCTCGTTCTGAAGCGTCGTAAACCTGGCTGAAGTGGCCCGGAATGGTTTTAACCGGCAGCAGGTCCACAGCATTGGTATTGGCCTGAAAAGAAGCCTGTCCATTCGCCTTAGCGGCTTTGCGCTGGGCCTTCTCCTGGACTGCCTGCTCCTGA
>DATNQE010000686.1:0-4484 GCA_036702895.1 Trichocoleus sp.
TCGAGGTTAGCACTGATCAAACCATCCTTTCCGGGGTCAGCCCCAATCGCTTCTTCCCCAGCGGCATCATCAGCCGGATTGAGGCCAATGCCGAGGGCCAGGGGGGTAGCATTACGCTCAAAACTGGCTCGTTGCTAATGACCCAGGGGGCGCAGATCTCGGCCAGCACCTTTGGCAAAGGGGATGCGGGCAACGTTGCGATAGCGGCAGAAACAGCCCGACTTACAGAGTCCACATTTCGGGTGGTCAATGGTCAGATAGTTGACATTGCCACCGGGGTCAGCAGCAGCGTTGAACCTGGGGCGGAGGGGAACGCAGGCACTGTTACTCTCACCACAGGCATTCTGGAAGTAACGGGAGGAGCCCAGCTGCTCTCCAGCAGCTTTGGTAAAGGGGACGCGGGCAGCGTAGTTATTACCGCTCGTAATAGCGCTACGTTTGCCGGCCTGAGCCCCACCGGACAGATTTTTAGCGGGGCTGGCAGCCGGGTTGAAAGTTTTGGGAGGGGGCAAGGCGGCAACGTCGAGCTGACTACCGGAACGCTTTTGGTGACGCAGGGAGCCCAAATTACGGCTAGCACACTGGGTCAAGGCAATGCTGGAGACGTCCTTATCCAGGCCAAAGAAGCCACGTTCTCCGATTCGGTCAATCCCTTTGGCACCGTTTTTATCTCTGGGGCTCAGAGCAATGTGCTTCAGGGCGCCGAGGGCAACGGGGGTACCGTCAAGATCACAGCAGACACGCTGCGGGTAACGGGCGGAGCGCAGCTAGCCAGCGGCACCTTTAGTAAAGGGGATGCGGGCAATGTTGTGATTCAAGCGAACGACATTACCCTCTCTGGGGTGAACCTAGCGACCGGGTTTCCCAGCGGCGTGTTTAGCACCGTGGAGCCCGGGGCCGAGGGCAACGGTGGTAACGTCAGCATTACTGGCAATACGCTGCGGGTCAGTGAGGGCGGTCAGATCAGCGCCAGCACAGCAGCGCGGGGCAACGGCGGCGACGTTGCGATCGCAGTGAGCAAAGCCGTCTTCTCCGACTCAGTGGCGGGCTTTACCCCCACTGGCGCCCGCAGCAGCGTGTTTAGGGGGGCTGTCGGCGATGCTGGTAATTTGCTGCTCAGCGTAGACTCTCTAGAGTTACTAAGCGGCGCTCAGTTTAGCACCGGGGTATTTGGCATTGGGCAGGCGGGCACCACCACCGTGGCGGCGAAAGACTCGATTTTGATTGATGGCGAAGGCCCAACAGGCCTACCTAGCGGCATTTTTAGCACCCTAGAGGCCAACACTATTGGCTCTGGGGGCGATATTCGCATTTCTGCGGGCAGCTTAACTCTCACCCGAGGGGCCTTAATCGACACCAGCACCTTCAGCCGGGGCAACGCTGGCGATGTCGTGATTGACGTGGACGATACGCTGCGGCTCGATGGGTTTGATCCAAGTGGCGCTCGCACCGCTATTTTTAGCGTCGCAGAGACCAATGCCGTGGGCGACAGCGGCAACATCCGCATCACGACGGGGTCTTTATTTGCCACCAATGGCGCTCAGATTAACGCCTTTACCGGTGGCCGGGGCAACGCGGGCGATGTCATTATCGAGGCCCGCGATCGCATTGCCTTTGACGGCGTCGGCCCCAGTTCCTTCAGCGGCGTGCTGAGCACCGTTGAGCCAACGGGCACGGGCAGGGGCGGCGACATCAAAATTGGCACGGGCACGCTAGAGCTGAGCAACGGGGCGCGGCTCACGGCCAGCAGCCAGGGCACAGGCGATGCGGGCAACATTGTGGTTCAGGCTCGCGAAGCGATCACGGCGGTCAATGGCGACATTGCCACCAGCGCCCGGGCAGCCTCGGGCGGTGCGATCGCGCTGAGCGCCCGCAGCATTCGCCTGTTTGGCGACAGCGACATTCGCACCAACGTCGATCAGGGGCGGCAAGACGGCGGGAGCATCACCCTGGAGGCCGGGGCCGTAATCGCCTTTGACGACAGCGACATTCTGGCCTTTGCCCGCGACGGTCGAGGCGGCGACGTCACCTTCAAAACAGCGGCCTTTTTTGGCCAAAACTATCAGCCCCAGCTCTCGGCGGTTGACCCAGCGACCCTAGATGGCAATGCCCGCGTCGACATCAACGCCAGCGGAGCCATTGCCGGTATCATCTCCGTGCCCGACGTCAGCTTTGTGCCCAACAGTCTGACCGAGTTGCCCGCTGGCCTGGTCAACCCCGACCAACTGCTGGCGGGCAGCTGTATTGTGGCGGCAGACAGCCAGGGCGCACCTTCCCAAGGCACCTTCGTAGTCACGGGCGGCGAGGGCCTGCTGCAGCGGCCAGGAGAAACGATCTCCACGTTTTCGACCGCTCAGGTGTCCCCGGTCGTCAGCGAGGCCCCACTCTGGCAGCCGGGAGATCCGGTGGTTGAGCCCCAGTCAGTCTACGCTCTGGAAAATGGGCGGCTCGTGCTAAGCCGGCAGTGCGGCAGTTAACCGCTGGAGCTAGCACTTATTTTGGCAAGAGAATGAGTACAGGTTCTGGCGGTTCAAACCTGCACTTTTAAGGACTTTAACCAGACAATCACTGCTTTTTAAAGCCCAACTTTACTCCAAAGGAAACATTGAAAAAAGTAGGAAAAAAGCACAAAAAGCTTATAGGAGTTAACATTTTCCCCAGCCTGTCGGCAGATTTAGCGGTGATAGACTACAGGGATTCTGCTATCAGCATCTCACGCTATGCAAACCGATCACGTTATCGAAACCTACACCCAGGCGGCAGCAGATTACGAAGCGATCATGGAGCGCTACTGGCACGTTGAGCGCGGGCAATTTATCGCTTCTTTAGAGCTGAGCCCGGGGCAGACTGTCCTGGATGCCGCTGTGGGCACAGGGCTCAACCTGCCTGCCTACCCAGCCGGCGTTCAGGTCACGGGGATTGATCTGTCCGAAGGCATGCTGGAGGTTGCCAGCCAGAAGCAGATTGCAGCCGAGCTGACGCTGACCGTGGCGGATTTGCAGAACCTTGACTTTGAAGACAATAGCTTTGATGCAGCGGCCTCTGGCTTTACCTTCTGCGTGGTGGATGACCCTGTGAAGGCGCTGCAGGAAATGCTGCGCGTGACCAAACCCGGTGGGCGAATTGCCATTTTGGACTACTGCAAGTCGCGCGATCCCGAAGTTGAGAAATGGCAGGGGCTCATTGCCGATGCGGCGCTGCAGGTCGGCTTTCCCACCGGCAAGATTAAGTGGAACGCGTTGATGGATTATGATCAGCTAATCTACGGTAGCCATCTGCCCATTGAAGTGCTGCAAGACGCTCGCATTGAAAGCCCCAATCCCTTCTCCTGTGGCTGTCAACTGCTGCTGAGGAATGCTAAGACCTAAACTTGGCGTCCAATTCAGGGTTGCTGTTGTCGAGGAGTTATCTTCCCCAAGTTAATTTAATTGGGGTTTGTGGGGGCAAACCGCGAGGGTAAGAGCACAATGCCGGGCTGTTAAATTTACTGACTCAAGCCCTTCATGACAACAGCAACCTGCATCCCTCGACTGATCAGTCCGGCGGTCCATCCCCAAGCGTTTGCTCAGCAGCTCTCTAGCGCCCTTTCTGAAGTGGGTTGTGCTTACGTTCCGGCGGCACAGCTTACGGATAACCAAAACTTACTCCGCACGCTAGAAACTTTTTTCACTCTCAGCTTGCGGGAAAAGCATCTGCTTGCCCAACAGTTTCCCCCGGCGTGGCAGGGCGTGTTTACAGCCTTGGGCGAGGAGCAGCTTGCTAACAGCCAGGAGGACCATAAGGAGACGCTAGATCTAAACCTGGCTAGCAGCACCTACGCCCGCTGGGTTGAGCGCCGCCGAGCGGTGAGATCGCACCCTCCCCTCAGTTCCAAGCCTGCAAACTGTCCTAACCCAACCTCACTGCTAGCTTCGGATCTGACTAATAAGGCAACAGGGGATTTGGCGGTTGAATTGGCGATAGAGCCTATCCGAACTTCGCTCTGTCAGACTTTCGAGGCTTTTCAGCGTGAGGCCAACCAGGTGTTGATGGCCATTGAAGCCGCGTATCAACGTCCGGCAGGTAGCCTAGTCAGGCAGCACGGCCGCAACAGCACGCTGCGCCTGCTGCACTACCCGCCTGCCCCTCACTTCACCCTGGGCTCAATCCGGCTAGGAGCCCATCGCGACTACTCCGGCATCACCCTGCTCTGGCAAGACTCTACGGGAGGTCTCGAAATCCTGACGCCTTCGGGCGAATGGGTGGCAGTGGATATTCCCTCTGGGCACATTGGGGTGCTGGTCGGCGAAGTGACGCAGCGATGGAGTGGGAACACGCTGCACTCAGCGCCCCATCGCGTTCGGGTTGCCAATCTTGAGCAGCTTAAGCAGACCCGGTATTCCATTGCCTTTTTCTGCGAAACAAACCCTGATTGTGTGGTGTATCCTGGCTCGCTACTGGGCAAATCTGGGTTTAGGACATCAGCTGGGGCTAACCCCGTTGTG
>DATNQE010000689.1:0-2587 GCA_036702895.1 Trichocoleus sp.
CGGAGTGGGTGCTGCTAGCGGCGTGCTGACTGAGTCTTTAGACGCCGCCATCATCGTCATGGTCATTCTTACCACGTTTCTAGCGCCTCCTCTGCTGCGGGTAGTCTTCCGCAATCAGCCAGATGAGGAGGGCGCCTCGCCAGCGATTGAGAGCACTGCCGCTGCTGCTATTGGGCCGGAGGAGTCGTAGGGGGTCAGTCAAAAGGCTTATTTTGCTGCTGGACCTAAAAAATAGTTCATTTGATCCTTCAGCAATTTTTCTAAATACGACTAAACTCTTAGAAACATTAATTCACCGTGAGCAAAAATACTGATGAGCAACCGGTTAGCGCTTGATGGTGCGGTCACAGGCCCCTCGCGAATTGGCATTTTCGATAGTGGCGTTGGCGGCCTGACTGTTCTGCGAGAGCTTTACCGACAGTTGCCCAATGAGTCTATTGTCTATTTCGGCGACACGGCTCGGTTGCCCTACGGCAGCCGCTCCCCGGAAGAGATTCTGCGGTTTGTGCGGGAGATTCTGGCGTGGATGGTGGCCCAGAACGTCAAGATGGTGATTATGGCCTGCAACACTAGCTCTGCCTTGGCCCTGGAGCAGGTGCAGCAGGAGTTTCCCTTTCCCATCCTGGGGTTAATCTGGCCAGGAGCTAGGGCTGCTGCCCAGCAGGGAAAGCGCATTGGTCTAATCGCGACGGCAGCTACAGTCAAAAGCGATGCCTATCGGCGAGCCATTCTAGAGATTCATCCTGATCGTCAGGTTTGGCAGGTGGGCTGTCCCGAATTTGTTACCCTGATCGAGCAAAATCGCATCCACGAACCCTACACGTATCAGGTGGCCAAAACCTATTTAGAGCCGCTAATGGCAGCCCAAATTGATACCCTCATCTATGGCTGTACCCACTACCCCCACCTAGCCCCCGTGCTGCAGGCCATTCTGCCTGCGACAGTGACCTACATCGATCCGGCAGTCCATATCGTGGCCGCTGCCGCCCAGGAGCTAGATGCCTTAGGTCTTCGCAGCACCACTCCAGCCTGGCCAACTCAGTTTTATGTCAGCGGGTCGCCCCGGCAGTTCTCCCAGACTGCGGTTCAATGGTTGGGGCACCCTCCCGTGGTCAATCAAGTTCAGCTGCCTCCTGTAGCGGCGCCGCTGCCCGTTAACACCCCCTCTCCATCGGTGCAATAGACCAGTGCAGTAGACCGGCAGTAGCTTGAGCCGTTGCCTAATAAATGAAGCAGGCCAAAACCAATCCAGTTTCTACTGGACTGGTTTTGGTGACTATGTCTGTTGACGGCTGCGTTTCTCAAACTGCTTTGCTAACAACAGCAGGCCGTAGACCAGCACTAGGTAACCAATAGCGAGTCCAGGGATGATGAAGACAGCAGAGGGCGAAGTCATGGCGTTTAGAGCAGGCGTGGTTTAGAGCAGGCGTACATATAGAGCCTTTGAACGAAGCCTACAGAAGCTGCTGGACGCAAGTTCTGTCAGCCCGTTCATGAGAAGGCACGAGAAGGGCTTGAAAATGACCGCTCCTAAGGGAAAACAGCGGCCAGGGAGTTCCCGAACGAAAAATTCAATCGCTAAAGCTGCCCGTAGCAAAAAAGCTCGTAGCCAGATTAGGTATGCACTAAGCCTGGCAAGACCTTCTAAAGATTCCTGCCTGTGCCCAGAACTGCTACAAATTGCCGCTGGTGGAAACCTGCCCCAAGAGTGCTAAACCGTGCTTACGGTAAACCTGCAATTGCAGTAACGCCGCTCCCGTAAAGCATTTCGTTATCACACAACCTGCATGAGAACGATCTGAGGCCGCCTACCACGTGGACAACCTTAGGTATTTAATTTTCCGAAAATTCTTAACATTAGCCTAACACAGGCTTACCAGTAGATGGGAGAATTATCGCTGGCATTTACAAAACGCTAAGCGGGGAAACCCTTTAGGCATGCCGCTCAGAATCAATGCTTCGGCACCGGTTTACAAACGGTGTTTGCGATCGCGCTTGAGCGCTAGCCACCTCCTAAACACACCTTTCTACTGAGCGGCCAGACTAAGGTTTTCTTTCACTTACTGTGGGCTTGTCTTAGAATGAAGACAGATTCTGTAAAATTTCGTAACTTAAGCCGCCCTTGCCGGTAGCCCATGACTTCAGCAACCTCCCTTTTCGCTCCGGTCGAGACTGATTTAAACCTGCTGGCCAAGAACCTAAGAAGTCTGGTGGGTGCTCGCCATCCGATTCTGTATGCCGCTGCGGAGCACTTGTTCGGCGCGGGCGGAAAGCGGATCCGTCCTGCAATTGTTCTTTTGCTGTCACGGGCTACTCTGCCTAGCCAAGACATTACGACTAAGCATCGACGGCTGGCTGAGATCACCGAGATGATCCACACTGCCAGCTTGGTTCACGACGACGTGGTGGATGAGGCAGAAGTTAGAAGAGGCGTTCCCACCGTTCACAGCAGCTTTGGCAACCGCATCGCTGTGCTGGCTGGAGACTTTCTATTTGCTCAGTCCTCCTGGTATTTGGCTAACCTCGACAACCTAACGGTCGTTAAGCTGCTTTCCCAGGTGATCATGGACTTAGCGGAGGGGGAAAT
>DATNQE010000702.1:0-6164 GCA_036702895.1 Trichocoleus sp.
AGGTCACCGTCTAACACTGTGGGGGCGTTTCCCTTTTGCCGGTAGTAGTCCCAAATCGGCTCGGGGGATTTGCCTTTTAAAACGGGGTCATAGAACCAGTGGAAGTCCATGCCTTCGTAGTATTCGTAGGCTCGGATATCCTCTGGCTTCTCGCTGATCGGAAAGCCGGGTAGAAGAACATGGGCGATGCCAATTTTGCCCGCTAGAATGGTGCCCTGCTCCACGAGCTGGCGGTAGGCCGCGACGGCTTTGGCATGGGCTAGGTTAACAATGTGGGTAACCTCGACGGCTCTGCGCTCATCGCGAACTCCTGGAGGGTGGAGCCCATCGCGGTACCCCAGCATGATGAAGTTGATGACTTCGTTGAGGGTAATCCAGTATTTCACCCGGTCGCCAAATTGCTCAAAGCAAGTTTTGGCGTAGTTGGCAAAGGCATCGACGATCAGCTCACGATTCTCCCAGCCTCCTTGATCCTGAAGGGCCTGGGGTAAGTCCCAATGGTAGAGCGTGACGAATGGTTCGATATCATGCCGCAGCAGTTCGTTAATTAAGCGGCTATAAAACTCGATACCCAAGGGGTTTTGCTCCCCCATTCCGTTGGGGAAGATGCGGGGCCAGGCAATGGAAAATCGATAGGACTTTAAACCCATCTCGGCCATCAGCCGCACGTCTTCTTGGTAGCGGTTGTAGTGGTCAACGGCAATGTCGCCATTGGTGGCTTGATAGGTGGTTCCAGGCAGATGGGAGTAGGCATCCCAAATGGAGGGGCCTTTGCCGTCTTGCTGATAGGCTCCTTCAACCTGATAGGCAGCGGTAGAGGCACCCCATAAAAAATTCTCTGGAAAGCTGGTCATAGTTGCGCTCCTGGAGGCAGACGTCCCTGCCCTGCTGTGGTCGGGGCGTTGAAAGGAATTTGCTTCGGGAGTGCGATCGCACTCCTAAGACCATCTCCATCCATCACGCCGCTCTCAAACAACTGGTAAACACCCACATGCTCTACCTCGCTTTAAGGTAGCGCTGGCGCAGCTCGTCGCTACCGCCTCTAGGAATGGCCTTGATTGCTTCTGAAGAATGATTTAATCTGCTGACAATTACGTATGGCCCAGTCTGCCAGGTGAGCTAGTGTAAAGGCGTTGGGCGACAAGGCTAAGTAGGAACCTACTGTCTTCAATTCACACTGATCACAGGAAGCTTTGAGGAACTCCAGAAACTTTCCAAAGACTAGGAATTAGACATCGAAATACTGTGAATTCTTCAAGCCATTGTTCAAGAAAAGTCCTTCAGGGCAGTCGCTGATGAGCTGGAAGACTGAACTTACGAGCTTGCAAAGGATCGGGACTAGGGGCTGGTTTAGCCTAATAATGCTGGCTGTAGTAGCGGTAGGCATTTACTTCCGGCTAGCTCACTTCGATGACCAAGTCTACTGGCACGACGAAGCGTACACGTCTTTGCGGATTTCAGGATTTACGAGTGCTGAGATCAGGCAGAACCTGTTTGATGACCGAGTCGTAAGCGCTGCAGACGTGCTGCGCTATCAGCACCCCGGAGTCGGAAAAACAGTCTTCGATGTGGTGCACTCTCTCGCAGCAGAGGATGCTCAGCATCCACCGCTCTGCTACTTAATGGCCTGGACTTGGGTAAAGGCCTTTGGCGCTTCAGTAGGGACGCTGCGAAGTTTGTCGGCGCTCATTGGGCTGTTTGTTCTACCGGGTCTTTACTGGCTGTGCCAAGAGCTTTTTAACCAACCTCCTTTCTCATCAAAATCAATTCCTTCTACGTTAGGGTCGGCTGGCGTATTTACAGGGCTGGCGCTGGCGCTGGCAGCAGTTTCTCCCTACCACCTGCTCTACGCCCAGGAAGCCAGAGAGTTTGGACTGTGGACAGTGCTGATTTTGTTTTACAGCGCTGCTTTTTTACGAGCCCTTCGGCTCAACACGTGGGTCGCCTGGGGACTAACTGCTGGGTTTCTCGCAGCAGGGCTCTACACGCTGCCGTTGATGCTGCTGGTGGCGCTAGCCAATACGGTGTATCTGCTAATAGCAGAGCGCTTTCGCCTAAACCAAAAAGTCCGGCGGGGTCTGCTGTCTCTGGCAGGCGCTATTTTGGCTTATGGCCCCTGGCTATGGGTGCTCTACCAAAGCAGAGCGCCAGGGACCAGCTGGACGGCTCAACCGATTCCCATATCTCTGCTGTTTAAAGTGTGGGGTATGCATGTTGCTCGGGCCTTTTATATCCCTCCAGGGGATTTTGGCTTTGACCATTGGAGCACCTACCTGATGCTGCCGCTGTTGTTGTTGCTAGTGGCCTACAGTTTTTACAAGCTCGGACGGTCTGCGCCGCTGCGGGTATGGCTGTTTGTGCTGCTGCTAGCAGCGAGTGTAGCGCTGCCGCTGGTGGCGGCCGACTTGATATTGGGCGGGCAGCGATCAACCTCTAGCCGTTATCTAGTTCCTTTTTACCTGGGGCTGTTGTTGGCAGTTGCTTATCTGCTGGCCTATTTGCTGTCTGCTGAGCGGGTGCCTTCTCGCCGTGGAGCGAGGGACTGGCAGCGCTGCTTAGGTCTGGGATTAACAGCGCTAGTGCTGGGTTTAGGGATTGCTTCCTGCGGGTTCAACGCTCGAGCAGAAACGGCCTGGACGAAGGTGATTAGCTACAGCCTGCCGGAGGTAGCTAGGGTGATCAACGCGGCTCCCAAACCGCTGCTGGTTAGCGATGCTTTCGGTATTAACTTGGGCAGTGTTCTGGCGCTGAGCCACCGGCTTGAGCCGCAGGTGAGGCTGCTGCTAATAGGGTCTTCTGATGTGCAGCATGTGCCGCAGATTCCTCAGGAGTATGAGACTGTGTTTGTCTTTAACCCCTCTGAGCACTTTCGACAGCTCCTAGAGCAGCAGGAGAGGCAGAAGTTAAGCCTGCGCTTTAACGATGTGCATCTGTTTCTCTGGCAGTTATGACTGCCGCTGAAGGATTAGGGGCTTTGACAGCGGCTGAGTTCAGCAATCTATTGAAATTTCAGGCGTAATTTCAATAGATTGCGTTAAAAAATCAGGGCAATTCAGAGAAATTGGGTTAGTCTGCACAGACAGAGCTAATCTCCTGCCCAAATTAGGTTTTCAGCTCGGTTAGATCACCCTGAGTTTCTTTGTTTTGGATTAGCTTGCTATGGCGCTATCTGCTGGCGATACTTCTGCCAAACGGCCCCACGTAGAGATTTTGCCAGACAAATCGGCCCTGATTGATCGGGCGCTGACGGTGGTGCTGGAGGTCATTGAAGGTGCGATCGCAACCCATGATCGCGTTACCCTGGCGTTAGCCGGTGGTAGTACTCCCAAGCCCCTCTATGAAGCCCTGGCTCAGCAAGATTTACCCTGGCAGAAGTTCTACATTTTCTGGGGCGACGAGCGCTACGTCCCCATAGACCATCCCGACAGCAACGCGGGTATGGCCAAAATGGCGTGGCTCGATCGCGTGCCCATTCCGCCAGAGCAAATTTTTCCCATGCCGACTCAGTTTGAGGACCCGCAGACGGCGGCTCAGGCGTATGAGCAGACCCTTAGAACTGTTTTCCCAGGAGAGGATGTACCTCAGCGGGATCTGATTCTGCTGGGCATGGGCGACGACGGCCACACCGCTTCGCTTTTTCCCCACACTGAGGCGCTATCGGTGCGCGATCGTTTGATCACCGTTGGCAATAAAGACGGCCAACCCCGCATCACGTTTACCGTGCCGTTAATTAACCAAAGCAAAACGGTTCTGTTTCTAACGGCTGGGGCTAACAAGCAGCATGCCCTGAGCCAGGTGTTTGCGGCTGAAGCCGCTGCCGAAGACTATCCGTCTCGCCTAATTCAACCGCAGGGTGAGCTGTGGTGGTTGCTAGACGCCCAGGCGGGAGCGCCCCTGGCGGAAACTATTGCCTAGGCCCAGTGCAGTGCTAAAGCCACTTTTGCCCGTTTGATTCTAGGAATCTGGCAGGGGTATCACTCAATCAGGACAGCCCTCTCGTATCATGATTTCAGCATCGAAAAAATACTATGATCGTCTGCCCTAATTGCAGCCACCAGAACCCAGACAGCGCCGTTCAGTGTGAAGCCTGCTACACCCCCTTACCGGCCTTGGCCGCCTGCCCTAGCTGTGGGGCTGCAATCCAGGCAGATGCCAGCTTTTGCGGTCAGTGTGGCTTTGATCTGCGCACAGTAACGGCTAAGGAGGCCGCTGCTCCGGCCCCCGCTCCGGCTCCTGCCAGTGCCAGCTACGATCCGCTAGCAGTGCCAGAACTGACGCCTCTAGACCCGCTGGTGGAACCCGAGCCGCTGCCCTTTACAGATCCCGGCACTGATCTAGATTTGGTCCCTCCCCCTGCGCCTGAACCGGCTGCGCCTCCGATGGCTGCGCCTCTGCCGACCGCTGGTGCGGCACCTGCCCCCCCTCCTCCTGGCCCAATCCCCAGCTCTACCACTCAGCTCCAGGTGACGCAGGCCCGGCTGCTGCACATCCAGACCAACTCGCTACTGGAGCTCCCGTCAAACTTGACTGAGGTTCGTATCGGCAAGCCCAACGATCGCGTGCCGCCTGATATTGATGTTGCTGGCTTTCCCGACTCGGAAATTGTCTCTCGGGTCCACGCCGCAATTCGGGTGGAGGGCGACCTTTACTACATTGAAGACATGGGTAGCTCCAACGGCACCTACATCAACAATATGCCGCTGCCGGTGGGCAACCGCCACCGACTACGGGCGGGCGATCGCATTGCCCTGGGCAAGGGGGATAAAGTGTCTTTTCTGTTTCAGGTTGGTTAACCTTTAGAGATGTCTTTGGGCATCTTAACCACCAGGGCGGCCATTTCCTCTTTGGCTTGACGAATGTGATTACCCTTTCGCTGCTTCACCCGCTTAATAAAACACCCGTTCAGCACTGGACTTTTAAAGAAGAACCCGTGATTCGCATCGGGCGCTCCACCGACAACCACGTTGTTCTCTACAGCGCAGTGGTTTCGCGGCACCATGTAGAAATTCAGCGAACTGATCAAGGTTGGGAGATCAAAAGCTTAGGTACTAACGGCACCTATCTAGACGGCAAGCGCATTGCCCAGGCCCCCGTGCAAAACGGCATTATCATTCGCTTAGCCCGCTCTGGCCCCAACATTCAAATTCACATGGCTGAGGAGAAGCGCGACCCCCTCAAGGAGCTGCTGGAGAACCGTCGAATGAGTGCCTCTGTCCAAACGGAGGCCGCTACGGGGGCTACGGGGTCAGGCTCAACCGAGGTTGTGGCCGCTAGCGAGGTTCCCCTGGGTGCAGCAACCTCCCTTGACGCGTCTCACCAGGACGGCGTTTCTGATGACGATTCCCCAACATCAGGCAACTCTGGGTCGGCAAGTTCCCCTGAGCTGTAGTAGTTTACCGACACACAGATTTACCAGCGATTCGCTTTACTGGTAGATGAATTAACGGGTAGACACGTTCACTGGCGGGCAGAACCTATGGCGCGGGGGGATCAGATTTACGTGATGCGGGAGCTAGCAGGCATTCCCGGCGTGTATGAGCACCACGGCATAGACTGTGGCGACGGCACGGTAATTCACTACCGCAAGACCGGCAGTGAGGCCATTATTTCCCGCACCACCTTTGAAACCTTCTCCTTGGGCAATCCGGTTTATACCCGAGTGCCGCCAGTGGCCTATGTGCCTGACGTGGTAATGGAACGCGCCGAAAGCCGTTTAGGAGAGCGCCGCTACGACCTCTTCTACAACAACTGTGAACATTTCGCCTACTGGTGCAAAACGGGCCGCAGCGAAAGTCCTCAGCTCGCTAACTTCGGCCTGCGGCTTGACCAGCTGCGTCTGCCCGAACTGCGACGGTTAATTGAAGATACTGCTAGCGATCGCACGCCCGAACAAGCCATTGCGCTGTTTCAAAAAGCGCTGGGCGACATCGCCGCCGCCTATCAAACTCTACATACCGAAGCTCAAACAGCTCAGCAGGAGACAGACACCTGGCATCGCGTGGCTGAGCTAGCGGTGAAAAAACAGCGGGAGGACCTGGCCCGAGCCGCCCTGCACCGCAAAGTCGAAGCCAAGAAGAAGCTGGACTACCTCAATACCCAGGTGGCTGAGCTGGTGGAGATTCGGCTCTCGCTACTTCGGAATCGGGAGTTTTCGGAGGAGCGGT
>DATNQE010000710.1:0-3963 GCA_036702895.1 Trichocoleus sp.
AGTTTTTTGAGATGCTGGTGGCGATTGGCTTTAAGGAAATCGAGGTAGCCTTTCCCGCAGCGTCCCAGGCCGACTTTACCTTTGTGCGTCAGCTGATCGAGCAGGACTTGGTGCCCGATGATGTCACGATTCAGGTGTTGACCCAGGCCCGTGAAGACCTGATTCGCCGCACGTTTGAGTCGTTGGAGGGGGCAAAAAAGGCGATTGTTCATGTGTACAACGCGACGTCGCCCGTCTTTCGCCGCACGGTCTTCAACCTGGATAAGCCTGGAACCATTGATTTGGCGGTGTCTGCGGCGCGCTTAATTAAGGAACTGGCGGCGGCTCGGCCCGAAACCGACTGGCGCTTCCAGTATTCGCCGGAAACTTTCACCGCGACTGAGCTGGAGTTCGCTAGAGACATCTGCAACGCCGTTCTAGAGATCTGGCAGCCGACGCCGGAGCGTACCGCTATCATCAACCTGCCCGCCACGGTGGAAGTCTCTACGCCCAACGTGTTTGCCGACCAGGTGGAGTGGATGCACCGCCACCTGGCCTATCGCGACAGCGTGGTGCTGAGTGTGCATACGCATAATGACCGGGGCTCTGCGATCGCAGCCGCCGAACTGGCCCAACTGGCTGGGGCTGACCGCGTTGAGGGCTGTCTGTTTGGCAACGGCGAGCGCACGGGCAACGTGGACCTGGTGACGCTGGCGCTGAACCTCTACACCCAGGGCGTTCACCCCGGCCTCGACTTTGGCCGCATCAACGAGGTGGCCCGCACGGTGGAAGACTGCACCCAGCTGCCAATTCATCCGCGCCACCCCTACGTGGGCGATTTAGTTTTCACCGCGTTTTCTGGCTCCCATCAGGATGCGATTCGCAAAGGCTTTGTGGCTCAGCAGCCCGACGCCCTGTGGGAAGTGCCCTACCTGCCCATCGATCCGGCGGACTTGGGCCGCACCTACGAATCGGTGGTGCGGGTCAACAGCCAGTCGGGCAAGGGCGGTATTACCTTCCTTCTGGAGCGCGACTACAGCCTGAGCCTGCCTCGCCGTTTGCAGATCGAGTTTAGCCGGGTGGTGCAGCAGGCCATGGATGTCACCGGTAAGGAGATGACTTCCCGCGATCTGTGGCAGCTCTTTGAGCAGGAGTATCTGCAGGCGATTACGCCGTTTAAGTACGTGCTGCACCACTGGCGCGATGATGACGCTCAGCCCTCAATCATGGCGGCGGTGGAGCGCCAGGGCCAGCCGGTAACGATTCAAGGCACGGGCAATGGCCCCATCGATGCCTTTGTCCATGCACTCGGCCTGGGCGTGCGGATTCACCACTACGAGGAGCGGGCCCTAAGCCAGGGCAGCGGGGCCGATGCGATCGCAATTGTCGAAATTACCGCCGACTGGCTGCAGGGCACCGTTCACGGCGTGGGCATCCACAGCAGCATTGTCACCGCGTCCCTCCTGGCGGTTCTTAGCGCCACCAATCGCGGATTGATGGCGCTGGAGCCGGAGGTGCGTGAGCGGATCTTGGCCAGCTAAGCTCTAAAACACGAAAGGCGCTGCTACCAGCGCCTTTCGTTAGTTCTATGGTTTGAGGTTTAGGGTTTGAGCTAGTCCTGCTGGTGAGAAAACTGGTGCGCACCGATGTAGGAGAGCGCGATCGCAACCGCCAGCAAAATCGGAAACGAATACCAAGGAAACTCTGACAGAGGCTGGTAGGCTGCAGCCCGTAGGCCAATCGTGGTGTAAGTCAGCGGCAGCAAATACACAATGGCCTTTAGCGCAGTGGGCAGCGTTGCCGGATCAAAAAAGGTGCCGCCCAAAAAAGACATCGGCACGATCAAGAAGTTGTTGAACAGGCCCACGCTCTCTAGCGACTTGACGTTGAGCCCCACAATCACGCCCAGTCCGGCAAACACGGCGCAGTTCAAGGCCAGCAGTAGCAAAAACAGCGGGTTCAAAAAGCTCCAGACTTTCCCGGTAAACAGCACCGCTACCAGAATTACTGAAGCCGCCGTCATCATGCCGCGCACCACGCCCGCCAACATTTTGCCCAGGTGCAGCGCTAGGGGATTGATGGGGTACAGGAGCATCTCTTCAAAGGTTTTGGTGAAGAGGCGATCGCCGCAGATTGAAAAGGTGGTGCCGCCAAAGCTGATCACCATCGACGAGAGCGCTACCATCCCCGGCAGGATGAACTCCAGGTAATTGTCTCCAGCAGCGGGGGTGCTGACCTGGTCAATGGCGCTGCCCAGGCCCAGACCAAACGCCAGGATGTAGATCAGCGGGGAAACCAGACCAGAAGCCGCAACCTGGGGAATGCGTACCCGCAAATCGAGCCAATCGCCCCAAAAAACAGTCAGTGTGTCGTGCCAAAGCGTATTGAGGGCAGAAGTTGGGCGGGTCGTTCTGGCAAGGCCAGTAAGAGTATCAGCCACGGTATGTAGTGAAATGTTTCTTTACCTTCCAATCTACAGCAGTGGTGAAACCCCTGACGAGCAACCATAGAACTACGTCTAAAGGAGGAGCTAGCTTTACAAGGAGGGTGATCGGCCCCTACTTGATTGCCTTTGGGCTTTCGCCTTTTGGGCGGCGGGACGTCCCTCCGGTGAAAGATACGGGAAAACGGGGGGGCTTTTCTAGGATGGGGGCGTTGTCTTGCCCTGGGTGTTACCCATCCCACGTTTGCTTATGCCCCCTTCGATTAACCAAAAGCTTGCTCAAGCTAAAGAACCGATGCGAGTCGTACTGGCCTTATCCATGGTGGCTGCAGGCGTGCTGCACTTCATCATTCCAGCGCAGTTCATCAAAATTGTGCCGGGTTTTTTGCCGTTCCCGGCAGCCCTGGTCTACGCCAGTGCGATATTTGAAATCGCATTTGGCATCGGTTTGCTGATTCCCCGCTGGAGCCGGCTAGCGGCTATGGGGCTGATGGCGCTATTCATCGATGTCTACCCGGCCAATATCAACATGGCCATCTATCAAATTCATATTGATAACCTGCCTGACCAAAACTGGTTGTTTCACGCGTTTCGCCTGCCCTTTCAGTTTGTGCTGATTGCCTGGGCCTACTGGTATGCCCGCTCAGAGCATCCCCGACGTTCACCAGCATCTACCAAAAACCGTCAGCCTTCGGTAGTGAGCCAATAGGCCCAATAGAGCACTTCCAGAGTGTCAAACTCTAGTTCAAACTCTATTTAAGAATCCTCGCGCCCAGCGCCTGCACTCACCGCCAGCCAGGTATAGTAAAAAGCGTTTCTTTTAAGAAACAGGTCTGAGCGGCTTTGCTGCCGCTCGCCGTTGCTTTGCTTGCCGAGGAGGGTGCTTTGGCTGAAAATCCGGTGCGACTCCTAGTTGCCGCTAGCGGGACAGGGGGCCATCTGTTTCCTGCGATCGCAACGGCAGAAGAACTTGCCCACGCTCACTACTCGATTGAGTGGCTGGGGGTGCCCGACCGCCTAGAAACTGAGCTTGTGCCCAAAGACTACCCCCTGCACATGGTGAGGATGGGCGGTTTGCAGGGGCGACTGGGCTTGGGCACAGTGAAAGCGCTGGTGCGGTTTGCCCAATCTACAGTGCAGGTGCGGCGTCTGCTGCAGCAGGGCAGGTTCCAGGGCGTTTTGACGACCGGAGGCTACATTGCCGCCCCCGCTATCATTGCGGCCCGCAGTTTAGGGCTGCCGGCGGTGCTGCACGAATCAAACGCGCTTCCCGGTAAAGTCACCCGCTGGCTCAGCCCCTGGTGCACAGTCGTAGCCCTAGGGTTTGATGCGGCCTCTTCCTACTTGCCGAAGGCAAAGACCCAGGTGGTCGGAACGCCGGTGCGATCGCAATTTCTCACCCTGGCCCAGCGGGACCTCAGCGATTTGGGCATTCCCGATGGAGTACCGCTAATTGTGGTGGTGGGCGGCAGTCAAGGCGCGGTGGCGGTTAACCGCTTGGTGCGACAGGCCGCTCCAGCCTGGCTCAACGCGGGCGCCTG
>DATNQE010000719.1:0-2950 GCA_036702895.1 Trichocoleus sp.
CGTCGATTTTGGGTTGAGCGCTTACAGTCTTGGGGCTATGACCCCATGATGATTAGCGTGCAGACAGAGAGAAATTGGCCTGCTCTAACCCAGCGTCTAAGTCATCACATCACCATTGTGTCAGGCCCCTCTGGGGTCGGAAAATCTAGCCTAATCAATCATTTGATTCCAGAAGCTGACCTGCGAACCGGAGCGGTCTCGGGGAAACTGGGTCGCGGTCGCCATACTACTCGCCACGTGGAGCTGTTTGAGCTGCCTGAGGGAGGCTTTCTGGCAGATACTCCGGGATTCAACCAGCCCGATTTAACCTGTACCCCAGAAGAGCTGAGCGCCTGCTTTCCAGAGATCCAGCAGCGGCTGTCTACTGCATCTTGTCAGTTCTCGGATTGCCTGCATCGAGATGAGCCGGGCTGTGCCGTTGGCTCCGATTGGGAGCGTTACGACCAGTATTTAGACATGCTGGAGGAAGCCCTAGAGCTTCAGGAGATGCTGCGGCAGCAGCGTGACCCAGAGACTGCATTTAAGACCAAAACAACAGAAGACGGGCGTTTACAGCAGGAGCCCAAGCTCCTGGCTAAGAAGTACCGCCGCACATCCCGCCGCAGCCGTAATCAAGCGCTTCAAGATGCTTACGAGAACCTTGTTGACTCCAAGACTCGGCTGGGGGAGCTAGACGATTTAGAAGATCTGGGCTTAGACGACTTAGAGTCTTAAGGGTAGACCGACTAGCCCAGTCAGCTGAGGCTAGAACCGTTGGACTAGGCGAGGAATCCTGCCTAGGCGGCCTGTCATCAAACTAAGCGCTAGGCGTTTAAGGGGACGGACGTTGCGCAGGAGCACAATGCCCATTCGTCGCAGCAGCACTAAAGGCAAAAACTGATTCGAGAAGCTGCGGTTTAGCAGATCGGTGAAGCTCAAAATAACCCAGTTTTCCCGCCGTCGCCAGCGCTCGTAGCGCCGCAGAACGGACAACGTACCGACATCCTCACCCTGTTGATAGGCACTTGCCAAGACCTCTGCTAGGGCTGCAGCATCTCGAATGCCCATATTGAGGCCCTGGCCACCGACAGGATGGCAGCAGTGGGCCGCATCCCCAACAAGCGCTAAGCGGGCTTGCACATAGCGGCGGCTCTGCATCAGCTGCACTGGAAACAGCAGCGGCTCGTTGAGCAGCTTTAGCTGACCCATTTGGTTGCCATAGCGGCGTTGTAATTCAACCATGAACTGATCGCGAGGCAGTTTGATGAGGGCTTGGGCCTCAGCGTGAGGAGCCGTCCAGACAATCTGGCAGCGGTTGCCCGGCAGCGGCAGAATAGCAAAAGGGCCGCTCGGCCAGAACCGTTCGTAAGCCGTCTCTTGGTGGGGCAGCTCGGGCTCTAGCAGAGCCGTGATGCAAGATTGCCAATACTTCCAGCCAAACGTTGAAATTCCTGCCTGCTGCCGTAGGGCAGACTTAGCGCCGTCTGCTGCAACAACCAGCGCAGTTCGAACGGTAAAACGATGGCCGCCTTGGTCGAGCTTCAGAAACGTAGCATCTGGCTCAGCCTCAACCGCAACAACCTCAGTCGAGCTCAGACAGTGGATAGTGCCGGATGATTCGACACAGCGCTGCAAGGCATTCATCAAAACCGAGTGCTCAGCTCCGTAGTAAACAGCGTCGGTTCTTAAGTCTCCTGGTGCGAACTCAACGGCTTGTGAATAGTCAGCATCGGAAAGTCGAACCTGCTGAAAATGGGTAATCTGGGGCGCTACTACGGGCCACAACCCGAACTGCCTAAAGATTTCTCCAGAGGTCAGAGAAAAAGCGTAGGCCCGCTGACGCGATGCTGCCTGAGCGGGAGTTTGAGCTTCGATTACAGCAACCCGAAGGCCCGAGTTCCGCAGGGCGGCAGCTAAAGTAAGGCCGACAATACCGCCGCCTGCGATCGCAACATCCACAACAAGATCTACAGAACCAGCTCCCGAGCTGCCCTCAGCCAGCGGTTGAGTTGCAGCAGAGCTGAAAGCTGAAACCGGCGAAAAATCCATAGAATGCGCAGGCAAGACTTTTTGGGGCAGAGCAGTAGTAGAGCAGCCGTGGAGTCCAAAGTTTCCTGAGCAGAGAAATTAGGACTCTATTAAGTATTCTGACTCTAAATTCTATTGTGGGCTAGGGCCGCTAGGGTGTTTAGTCCCTAAGCAGCGCTAGCGGTCATCAGATCTTCTGCCATCTCAAAATTGGCCGTCACAGACTGCACATCATCGAGGTCTTCTAAAGCATCCATCAGCTTCAGCAACAGCCTGGCCTGGTCGCTATCTTGAACGTCCACTGTGTTGTTGGGAATCCAGCGCAGTTCAGACTGCAGCACTAAGTACCCCTGGGCCTTAAGCGCCCCATCTAGCGCCTCCAGGTCAGAGGCTGCGCAAAACACCTCAGCGCCTTCGGTATCTTCGTCAACCTCGGTGAGTTCGTAGGACTCAGCGCCCCCTTCTAAGGAAGCTTCCAGCAGAGCATCCTCATCAATGGGGCCAGCAATCGTGACCGCCCCCTTCTGCTCAAACATCCAGCCAACACAGCCAGTCTCACCCAGGTTGCCGCCAACCTTATTAAAGGCAGCTCGCAGGTCAGCAGCGGTACGGTTGCGGTTGTCTGTTAGGGCTTCAATGAGTACCGCCACGCCGCCCGGGCCATACCCCTCGTAGCGGATAGACTCCAGTTCGTTCTCGCTGCCGAGCTGACCTGCTCCCTTGAGAATGGCGCGATCGATGTTGTCGTTAGGCACACCCGCAGCTTTGGCTTTGTCGATAGCGGTGCGCAGTTGGAAATTGCCGGCCGGGTCAGCACCGCCAGTTCGAGCGGCCACAATAATTTCCCGCGACATTTTGGCGAAGATTTTTCCCTTGACCGCATCAACCCGCGCTTTTTGCCGCTTGATGTTGGCCCATTTACTATGCCCTGCCATACCTCATG